>CAUQHD010000033.1:0-13133 GCA_963517805.1 uncultured Flavobacteriaceae bacterium
GCAGGATGTGTCCATTTCCGAGAAGCCCTATGAGAAGGCGCTCCACCATGTATTCTTGTCCGATGATGGCTTTATTGATTTCTTCCTTTAAAAGGGAAAAATAATGGTTCTGAACTTGTATTTTTTCAGTTAATATTTTTATTTCTTCTGCTTGATGTAATTCTGACATAATTGTTAAAATGAGTGGGTAAATTTCTAACAAAAATGTTTAATAATCAAAAAATAAGTATTAAAGTTTGTTAAAAAACGAATCTAGCCGACTCAATTTTGTTTAATCCAATTAAATAGATTATTTTTGGATTTTTAAACAGAAAAATAGAAGATGGATTATCACTTTGTGGCGCATCAGCAGATAAGGGAAAAACTGCGAAAGGTTCTTTTTTAAGTATTAATTGCTGAACAGACGAATAAAAGTTTATTTATTTTCTGCTTTCACCTATTTTTCAGGCTTTTCAAGGTAACTTATTGGTGTTTATCCTTTTTTATGAAGTTTTTTATTTAAATGCGACAGCAACTTTGCAACTTGGTTGCATTCTCTTTTATTTACTTTTGCATCGAAATTAGTAACAAATCTAAAAAACAATGAAAAAGAAACTAATAAGAATCGGTCTAACCTCTGTGCTGTTACTAGTAGCATGGTTAACAGAGCGTAACTGTAATCTACCGATATGGCAAATACTCATCATTTATCTTATTCCATATTTACTTATCAGCTACGATGTATTACACGAAGCTGTAGAAGGAATTATGGAGGGCGACCCTTTTGATGAGAATTTTCTTATAGCTGTTGCCACAATAGGAGCTTTCGTTGTGGGCTTTTTACCCAATGGCGAGCCTCAATTCTTAGAAGGTGTCTTCGTAATGTTATTCTTCCAAATTGGCGAATTGTTTGAACATTATGCTAAAGATAAAACTCGTGACTCCATTTCAGATCTAATGGATATACATCCAGACACAGCTAACGTTTTAAGAAATGGCGAATCAATCGTGGTAAATCCTTCTACTATTGCTGTTGGAGAAGTAGTTGTCATCAAACCAGGCGAAAAAATTCCGCTTGACGGAGAAGTAATTGAAGGTAGTTCAAGTTTAAATACGGTAGCACTAACAGGAGAAAGTGTTCCCAAGGATGTAGCATTTGGGGATTCTGTCATATCTGGTTGCGTAAATATATCAGGAGTATTGAAGGTGAAAGTGAATAAAACTTTCAGCAATTCTACTGCATCCAAAATTTTAAATTTAGTAGAAGAAGCAAGCGAAAGCAAATCAAAAAGCGAATCTTTCATTCGTCGATTTGCACGAATTTACACACCTATAGTAGTTATTTCTGCCCTCTTTTTAGCGTTTATTCCGCCATTTTTTGCTGCAAGCTATACTGATGCTTTATTTACTTGGCTTTATCGTGCACTTACATTTCTTATTGTAAGTTGTCCATGTGCTTTAGTGATTTCCATCCCTTTATCGTTCTTCTGTGGTATTGGTGGTGCTGGACACGTTGGTATTCTTATAAAAGGAGGCAACTATATGGAAGCATTAGCACGCACCAAAACAATTGTATTCGACAAAACAGGCACACTAACCCGTGGTGTTTTTGAGGTGGAATCCATTCATCCAAATAATATTTCAGAACAGGAACTCTTGCATCTTGCAGCCCATGTAGAGCAATATTCTACTCACCCCATAGCTACTGCATTATGTAATGCCTACAAAGACAACTCTTGTGATTGTAAAGTTGAAAACATAAAAGAGATTGCCGGTCAAGGTATTTCTGCCGAAATCAACGGCAAAAACATATGTGTAGGAAATGAAAAAATGATGAAATCAATTGGAGCAGAAATAGCAAATTGCGACAAATGTAATCACTTCAAAGGTACCATAATATATGTTGGGATAGACGGAGTATATGCTGGGCACATCATCATATCCGACCAAATAAAAACTGATTCTGCACACGCTATTACATCATTAAAGAAAGTGGGAATAGAAAAAACTGTAATATTAACAGGTGACCACAAAGAGGTTGCAAACTTTGTATCTGAGCAATTAGGTATAGATGAGCATTATAGTGAACTAATGCCTGCCGATAAAGTTGAACATGTTGAACGCCTGCTTAACGAAAAATCGGCAAACAACACGCTTGCTTTTGTTGGCGATGGAATAAACGATGCTCCAGTATTAGCTCGAGCAGATATTGGCATAGCCATGGGAGCACTTGGAAGTGATGCAGCCATAGAAGCTGCAGATGTAGTTTTAATGGACGACAAACCTTCCAAAATTGTCAAAGCCATCGGTATTTCTCGTCGAACAATAGGCATTGCACGCCAAAATGCAATATTTGCTATTGGCGTTAAGGTTGCAGTACTTGCACTTTCCACCATTGGTATAGCAACAATGGGAATGGCAGTTTTTGCCGATGTAGGTGTTATGGTATTTGCCGTTTTAAATGCCACACGAGCTTTAAAGGTAAAATAAGTATATTCTTTTAACGCCACAAAAAGAATATGCCAATACAAAAAACAATATAATATATAAAATCAAAATCAAAGGCGATAATTTTTCCACATGAAAGCCCAAACCCCTATGAATAAAGGAGCGGAATTTTACCCCAGACAGAAACTCGCGGTTTTTTGCTAAACAAAAATCAGCGGAGATAGCAGTCATGCTGTTTTGCGATTTTTTTATGTATCGGGAGATTTCCCTATGATATGTTAAGATTTCATAAGAAGTTGGGAGGTTTCCTTCTGGCAGGTTAAACTTTCCCAAGAAGTTGAGAGCTTTCCTTTTGACAGGTTAAGCTTTCCCAAGAAGTTGGGAGCTTTCCCTTTGATAGGTTAAACTTTCTCAAGATGTTGAGAGATTTATCCAAGAAGAAAAAACCTGAAATAATGAGTAGATTTGGTTTTAAACAAAAAAAACAATAGACTCCGCACCATTTGTACAGAGCCTACTGCCTTTGTTTAATTTTAAAAAAAATGAAAAAATTTCTATGTTAAAACTTTATTATAAAGTTCAGGATAAAGTCGGCAGGGGAGAGTTTCCCTACTATGCCCGACCTCTCTCGGCGCGTTTTCTATCTTCCTCGGAGAGGAGTTTTTTACGCATTCGGATGAAGTTAGGCGTTACCTCTATCGCTTCATCTGCTTGGATGTATTCCATGCATTCTTCTAGTGTCATCAGGACTTTCGGCGCAATGTTTCCATCTTTATCCTTTCCTGCGGCACGCATATTATTGAGCTGTTTTCCTTCTACAATATTTACGACAAGGTCTCCAGGTTTGTTTTGTTCTCCCACAATCATTCCCATATATACCTCTTCCCCTGGATCTACAAAGAAACGCCCTCGGTCTTGAAGTTTTTCTATGGAATAGGCTGTTGCCTGTCCTTGGTTTTTAGAAATTAAAACTCCGTTAATACGGCTTGGGATAGCGCCTTTGAACGGCTTGTATTCGCTAAAACGATGCGCCATAATGGCCTCTCCAGCAGTAGCGGTAAGCATCTGGGAACGAAGTCCGATGAGCCCGCGCGAAGGAATATCAAACTCCAAATGCTGCATTTCGCCCTTGGTTTCCATGATGAGCAAATCACCTTTTCTTTGGGTAGCAAGGTCTATCACTCGGGAAGAATATTCTTCGGGAACATCTACTACCATGGTTTCGTAAGGTTCGCATTTTTCGCCGTCTATTTCTCGTAAAATTACCTGCGGCTGCCCGATGGTCATCTCGTAGCCTTCTCTTCTCATGGTTTCTATCAAAACCGAAAGGTGGAGAATCCCCCGTCCGAAGACCAAGAAAGTGTTGGCATCATCAGTAGGCTGTACCCTGAGGGCAAGGTTCTTTTCTAATTCTTTTTCCAAACGGTCTTTCAGGTGGTTGGAAGTTACATATTTTCCATCTTTACCAAAGAAAGGAGAATTGTTGATACTGAAAGTCATGTTCAGTGTGGGTTCATCAATAGCGATTCTCTCCAAAGGCTCAGGATTTTCCAAATCTACAAAAGTATCCCCGATTTGGAATTTGTCAAATCCCACAATCGCACAGATATCTCCCGCGAAAACCTCGGATACTTTCTTTTTACCCAGCCCTTCAAAGACATATAGTTCCTTTACTTTGCCTTTTACAATCTGGTTTCCTTCCTGAGCCAGACCAATCCACTGGCCTTCTTTTACGGAACCTCTTGCTACTTTCCCGATGGCAATTCTTCCTAAAAACGAAGAATAATCCAGAGAAGTAATCTGCATTTGGAGGTTTCCTTCCTCTACTTTTGGTGCGGGAACATGTTTCAGAACGCCATCAAGGATAGGCAGGATGCTGTCGGTAGGCTCCAAACTTGTATTGAACCAGCCTTGCTTGGAAGACCCGTAGTAGGTAGGGAAATCCAGCTGTTCTTCGGTGGCATCCAGAGAGAAAAACAAGTCAAAAACCTTGTCATGCACTTCTTCTGGACGGCAGTTGTCTTTATCCACTTTGTTGATAACCACAATAGGTTTCAGCCCGAGCTGTAAAGCTTTGTGCAGTACGAAACGTGTCTGCGGCATAGGTCCCTCGAAGGCATCTACGAGGAGAATCACTCCATCGGCCATTTTAAGGACTCTTTCCACCTCACCTCCGAAATCGGCGTGTCCAGGAGTGTCTATTACATTTATTTTGGTGTCTTTGTAATTAACCGAAATGTTTTTGGACAAGATAGTAATCCCTCTTTCTCTTTCGAGGTCGTTATTGTCCATGATGAGTTCTCCGTTTTCTTGATTTTCTCTGAAAATACTTGTAGCGTGAATGATTTTGTCTACCAAAGTAGTTTTACCGTGGTCTACATGCGCAATAATTGCGATATTTCTAATGTTTTGCATCTTAATTTTTTACGGGTGCAAAAATAGTATTTTTATAATAAAAACCAATAGATAATGTTTTATAAATGTGATAAAAATATTACCTTTGGGCATTATTTTTAGAAATTAAATTGTAGAAAAATGACAAATTTAAGAGTAAAACTTTCTTTGCTTCTCAGTATTTTGGTATCAGGATATATCTTTGCTTGGGGAGTTACAGGGCATAGAGTAATTGCAGAAATTGCAGAAAACCATCTTTCCCGAAAATCCAAACGCGAAATAAAAAAACTTCTCGGAAAAGAAAAAATGGTCTACTGGGCAAACTGGGCAGATGCTATAAAATCCGACTCTACGAATACTTGGAAAGGGACTTCGCAGTGGCATTATATCAATGTAGAACCTCAGGCGGATTTTAAGGCTTTTGAAGAAAAAGTGAAAGAGCAGAGCCATCCTAATGTGTATAATCAGATTTTGGCTTTATCCAAAACATTGAAAAATAAAAATCTTCCAAAGGAGGAAAGAAAAACAGCTCTGAAATTCCTAATCCACCTAATGGGAGACATGGCACAGCCCCTGCATACAGGAAGAGCGGAAGATTTGGGAGGAAACAAGATAGAAATTACCTATTTCGGAAGTAAAACCAATCTGCACTCTCTCTGGGACAGCAAACTTATAGATTCTCAGAAATACAGCTATACGGAATACGCCGAAATTTTGGACACGAAAAGTGAAGAAGAAATACAAAAAATACAATCAGGAACGCTTATGGACTGGCTGTACGACTCTCATAAGGCAGCAAACAAAATCTACGCAGCCACTCCGCATGGAGAGAGGGTAAGCTATGCGTATCAATATAAATTTAATGATGTCTTGGAACGCCAGCTCCTTAATGGAGGCCTCCGCTTGGCAAAGCTGCTCAATGATATTTTTGGATAAATTATTTTTTGTTTTCTAAATACCTGAAATAGTTCCAAAGCAGTCTGATGTCATGAAAATCAAAATCCTTGGGAAGAATTCTTTTCCATTCGGTAAGGTTTTCCTGAGGATTTTCTTCAAAAGTTTTTTTGAAAATCTCTATATTTTCTTCGGATATAATTCTTGAAATATCCAAAACACCCTGCTCGGCAAATTTAGCCAAATGTCCGATAATAGTTCCATAATTGAGCCCTCTTTCCTTGGCGATTTCTTCTGCGCTTTTTCCCTTTTCGAATAATTGGAAAGTGATGATATGCGTGGGAACTTTGGCTATTTTAGTGCTTACGGGTTCGTCTTTTTCTGCATTGAAAAGCATAATATCCAAAAGGCTGACGAGCTTTATATTCTTGAGATATTCTTCCAAATCATCCAGCCATGTTTTCAGCTCTTCGTTGTATTGTTTTAGTCCTTTTATACCTTTTGTTTCGGCGTAAAATTGTTTTAAAGGCTCAAAAACCTGCTCTTTCACCTTTTGAAAGAAGAAATTCACGCCACCTTTGGCTTTATTTTCTATTTCCTGCCAAGATTCTTTATTTTGGACAAATTTAGCGGTTTTCTGGAGTAAAACTTTTTCAAATTTATTGAAAACATCCGTTAGGTTTTTAATGTTATTTTTTAGAAAAATGTAGAGTTCTCGGGCTTTTTCTTTGTCTAATACTTTGGATTCCTGCCCTGCTTTATTCCAGTTTTCCAGAGCTTGGCCGAACCAAAGGCAATCAGTGTATTTCAGGACTTTTTTTATGCTGTAATCGTATTTTTCTGCTTCTAAAATTTGTTCTATTTGGTCATTGGCATTTGTAAAATCCTGAAATTCAGAAATTCTATGGTCGTTAAAAATAACCGAAGAAGTAATTTTGGATTTTAGATAAATCCCCTCCAAAGTGCGGCACCGCGAAAGTGCCACATAGACCTGCCCCATGGTAAAACTCTGTCCCGCATCGATGATGAGGCGGTCAAAAGTGAGCCCTTGACTTTTATGAATGGTAATAGCCCAAGCCAGACGGATAGGGAACTGCTCAAAACTGCCGATGACTTCCTCCTTTATCTGTCGGTCTGCGCCGAGGGTGTAGTTTTTTTGTTCCCAGACTTCTTTATTTATCGATATTTCCTCTTCGCTTCCGTCTAAAATCACCCATATTTTGTCTTCTTCCAATCGGGAAACTGTGGCAAGTTTTCCATTGTAATATTTCTTGTCTGATGAGGTGTCATTTCGTATGAACATCACTTGGGCGCCCACTTTCAGTTCCAGAGTTTCATCATTAGGGATTAGATTTTCTTTGAAATCTCCATAAATGGAAGCCTTGTAGAAATAGGAGGGAGTCCGTAGTTCTTTCAGTTTTTTTTGGTTAATGTCGTTAGCAGATTTGTTATGTGAGCAGAGATGAACAAAAGTTTCGTTTTTCGGCTCAAAATCAGGGTAATATCTTTGGTTAAGTTTTTCAAGATGTGTAGGCGAGGGATTTCCATCTCGGACAGCATTCAGCAATTCCAAAAATTCTTCATCTTTTTGGCGGAAAACTTTTGTGAGTTCTACGGTCAGCAGGTTTGTTTCCTCTAAAACTTTGGCATCGAAAAAGAATGCAGATTTGTAATATTTTTTCAGAATGTATTCGTTTTCCTCCTTCAAAACGGGAGGCAGCTGAAACAAATCGCCAATGAAAAGCATTTGCACTCCGCCGAATTTCTGCTGGTTTCTTCTGGCTGTTCTTAGTGAAAAATCCATCATATCCAGCACATCTGCTCTCAGCATAGAGACTTCATCAATGATGATGATTTCTACCTCTCTAAGGAGTTTCAGCTTGTCTTTTCGGTATTTGAAATGAGGCAGCAAATCAGAAATATTATTGGCAAGATTGGTATCTATCCGCTCCAAAGTAGGCACGAAAGGGCGCAGCGGCAGCCCAAACATAGAATGGATAGTAACACCGCCAGCATTGATAGCCGCAATTCCCGTAGGAGCCACGATGATGTGCTTCTTGCGGGTGTTTTTCACAAAATGGTTTAGGAAGGTGGTTTTTCCTGTTCCGGCTTTTCCCGTAAGGAAAACATTTCTGCTGGTATGTTCTATTAAATCAAAAATATTCTGATTCATTATCTCTGAACTTTTGATGCCCATTTTTCAACGCTATAGATGAGCAGAAACCCAGCAATGCCTAAAAGTAAAGCCTGAATAATCTGCGGTTCTCCCTGAAAGGCCGTAGGCAGAATGCTTTTTTCTAAAAGGATAATTTCTTTGCCATTAGAATCTATTTCCTTGTCCAAAACTTCTTTCCAAGGCCATACTTTGTTCAGCGAACCAATGATAAACCCTGTAAGCCCCGCCATAGTGAGATTTCGGTGGTGGGAAAAAAGCCATTTCAAAGCCTTGGAAAAAGATAAAATTCCGGTAACAGCGCCTAGTCCTAAGACAACCAGTATTTTAATATCTAATGTGTCAATAGCGTGTAAAACAGTATGATATGCTCCCAAAAGAACCAAAATAAAAGCCCCTGAAATCCCTGGGAGAATCATCGCACAGATAGCCAGCGCCCCAGAAAAAAACAAGAAAATCAGTCCGCTGTTACTCGCCAGCGGCGGAATGGTAGTGATATAATAAGCTGTAAAAGTAGCGATGATTAAAGTGCTTATGGATGCAGCATTCCACTCTTTGATGTCTTTCCAAAGGAATAATATACTGCCCACCATCAGCCCGAAAAAGAACGACCAGACACTTATAGGCTGATTTTCTAAAAGGAATTTTACGCCCTTTGCTAAGGACAAAACACTGATGCCTATGCCCAATAAAAGAGCCGCGAAGAAATTACCATTGATGTATTCCCATGCAGGTTTTATTCCTTTGTTTTTGAGTGTTTTCAGGGCTTCTAAATTGATTTTACTGATGGAATCAATAAGTTCTTGATAAATCCCCGAAATAAAGGCAATTGTCCCGCCTGAAACACCTGGAACAACATCAGCGGCGCCCATAGCAACGCCTCGGAGGGTTATAAAAAAATAGTCTTTTATCGTTCTTTTCATAGATTTTACCATTTAAAGCCTACAAAAATAGTAATATAATTGAAAACATCAATTTTAAAACAAAATATATTGTAAAGTAGATAAAATTTAATTAGTTTTACAATCTAAAATTTTATAAAAATGAAAAATATTGTATCAGTATTGTTGTTAGCATTAGGGCTTGTGTTTGGTTCTGCTCAGGCAAAACAGAATAAAAAGACCCACCACAAAAAAGAACAAAAACACCAGAATTCCCAAACACATAAGGGGGCGAAACTAAAAAAAGATGGAACGCCAGACAAGCGCTACAAGGCGAATAAAAAACTAAAAAAAGACGGGACACCAGACCGCCGCTACAAAGAAAACAGAAAATAAAAAAGCCTGATTATTTCAGGCTTTTTTGTTTAGTTGCCGTTTTGGGCATCTTTTATCATCTTTTCATTCGCAGTGATGGCAAATTCCACTCTTCTGTTTTCTGCTCTTCCTGCTTCGGTTTCATTGGTTGCTACAGGGTCGCTTTTGCCCATTCCTTTGGCAAACATTCTATTTCTTTTCACGCCGTGTGAAGCGAGATAATTTACCACAGACTTTGCTCTTTTTTCAGAAAGGGTCATATTGTATGCATCTGTCCCTTTGCTGTCGGTATGTCCGTAGATATTGATGTTGGTATCTGGGTTATTTACCAATACTTTGGCTAATTTGTCCAAATTTGTTTTTGCAGACGAACTGAGTTCGGAGGAGTTAAATGCAAAATTCACCATATTCTCCTTCATTGTCACTTTTATTCCTTCATTTACTCTTTCTACTTCTGCACCTGGAAGGGCAGTTTTTATTTCGCGGGCTTGTTTATCCATTTTGTTTCCGATGATTCCTCCCGCTGCGCCGCCTACGATTCCGCCTAAGACAGCTCCCAGAGCAGCGTTTCCGCCTTTACCGATGTTGTTCCCTAAAATCCCACCGATTACAGCACCGCTCGCCGCTCCGATGGCAACGCCCCTCTGCGTATTGTTAGAGTTTTTCACCGCTTCACAGCTTGTGAATAGCAGACTGCTGGAAAGTCCCAGCACCACTGCATTTTTCTTGTTTAGTATATTCATGATTTTTCTTATTTTATTCTTCTAAATTGATAGTGAACCGTCAGATTTTTCCCCTCAAAAGACAAATTTTGTGTTAATGTAAAACTATTCTCTTGGTGGTTTTCCAGCTGAAGCACATATCCTTCGGTTATATTCTTAGCTTTTACATTTTCTTTAAGTTTTTTAAACCTAAATTCCTTGTTTTTTGTCACCTCAAATTTTATCGCCTGATAAACCTCCGGACAGCTGCTGCCGCCATGCAGGGTATAGCTCCCCGAATAGTTGTTCGGGATAAGTTACCAGATGCTTCCTACGAAACACTTCGCATCTGCTCCTTCGTGGAAGGGTTTTATTTTAAACTTCTTGTCGTAATCTACCGACACTATTTCCCACTCGCCTTTCAGGCTGTATACGCTCGTAGTTTCTGTCTGCTGGGTCTGCTGCGTGCCGCATGATACTGCGGTAAGCAGAGCCGCACATCCGATAATTAGATACCTTTTCATATATTTAAAATTTTGATTTAATATATAACTGCAAATTATGAAATTTATTTCACTTAATTAAAAATTATGCCAAACTTAAACTTCATCAATAGGATTTTAGTCTAAATAAGGTTGGTTTCATTAAAATACTTTTGTGTTTTGTTTCAAACAGATTGCTGGGACTAAAATACACTTGTATTTTGTTTCAAACAAGTTGCGGGGACTAAAATGCGCTTGTATTTTGTTTCAAACAGATTGCAGGGATTAAAATACACTTGTATTTTATTTCAAACAAGTTGCAGGGACTAAAATACAATAGTATTTTTGAATAAACAATATGCAGGGATTAAAACACAATATAAATTTTCAATAAATAATGTTATTTGTTATTAAATTCTCAAAAATCTTAACCAAAATCTATATTTTTATAAAAATATATTTCCGCACAATAGAAATTTTCGCTAAAAAAACCTTACTAATTCTTCAGGAATAGTAAGGTTTTTATAAAAATAGAAGTATAAAAGCTTATTTTTTAGCCTTTTTAGTTGTTTTAGCCTTTTGTGGAGCGTGTGCTTTTTTGTTGTAGAAGTGGTCATAAGCATACTGCGCCGCTTTGTAAAGGTCTATCACTCCGCCAGAAACAGAAATTTGGTCAAATCTGCTGTTTTCATTGGTGTTCGCATTTACAGTAGATTTATTTACCGTTTTTACGAGTGCTTCTTTTATCTGCTGAGGGGTAAGGCTCGGCATGTATGCCCAAAGCACAGCTGCTGCACCAGCTACCACCGGAGACGCCATAGAAGTCCCTTGCAGGTATTCGTATTTTGCATCTGGCACAGCGGAATAGATTTCCTGACCAGGTGCGAAAACATCTACCATTTTGCCGTTATAGTTGGAGAAACCAGCTCTCAGGAAGTCTTTGTCATTGGTACTTGCCCCTACTACAATCATATTGCTCACAATCGGTTTGTCATCCGATGGTTTCATGAAACTTGTAGGGAAATAATGGTGTTCCGCGAGATTTTGGTTATCATTTCCAGCGGCTTTTACTAAAAGAACGCCTTTGCTTTCTGCGTATCTCATCGCATCCCAAACATGTTTTTTTCCTGGTGAAACAGGCTTCCCGAAGCTCATGTTCAGGATTTTAGCACCGTTATCCACGGCGTATCTGATAGCATTAGCAACATCTTTATCTCTTTCGTCTCCATCTGGAACTGCTCTCACAGTCATGATTTTAGCTACTTTATGAGCTACACCGTACTGAACTTCATTTCCGTGAGGATACCCCGCGATGATTCCGGAAACATGCGTTCCGTGGGAAGCATCAGGCCCTTCGTAATGGTTGTTTCCGTAGAATTTTTCGTTGTAATTGTCATAATCATCTCCTACGATTTCTGCTCTTGGGTCAAAATCAAGATTGTAGTGTTTTGTCGCCTGAGATTCGTAGTGTTTCAAAGCACCTTTGATTTCTTTCTGCAAATATTCTTCTACTTCCTTAGGCGTTTTCCCTTGGTTAGAAGGGTCTTGCGCAATGGAATTCAGGATTTGTAAATTTCTTGCTTCTTCTTGGTTTGCAGGTTTGATGGAACTAAGGTTCTGCGGAGTAAGGTTTTTGCCTTTCATAGTAGCCACAATGCTTGGGATAGCATCATTAAATCCTTTGAAATACTGGTAATTTCTCTTAGCCTCATCTCCTTTTGTATTGAAAATCTCTTTTGATTTCAGATACATTTTGTATTCTTCCGGCATTTGGGCTTGGTTTACTTTATTCTTCACAGAATCATTGCCCTCAAATACCTCTTGGTATTCTTTTACAACTCTAGTTACTTCTAGGTTGTCAGCATCTATATCAGCTGTTTTTCCACCGATGAAGTTCCATCCATAGATATCATCCACATATCCGTTTTTATCATCATCTATACCGTTGTTTGGGATTTCATTTGGGTTTTTCCACATGTTGTTAATCAGCCCTGGGTGGTCTACTTCCACACCGCTGTCCAAAACACCAACTACAACGGTTCTTGGCTTTAATCCTTTGGATTCTAAGAATTTGTAAGCATTGTTGGTATTAACACCATAAACATTGGTAGTTGAAAAATCTTTGTGATACCAAGTTTTCAAATCATTATTCTGCATTTTGTTTTGTGCAAAAGCAAAACTAAAAGACGCTAAAAACGCCGCTGCAATGAGTACTTTTTTCATTGTAAATTTGTTATTTATAAATTAATTACTTTTCCTTGTTCAGCAAAGATAATTTTTATCCCCTTTTTATACAAAACATTTAACTCACTTTTAACTTTTTGATGAATGTTTTTCTTAGGTTTGATGTGGGTAATGATGAGATTTAGACCTTTCAGCCCTTCTTCGCCGACAAGTTTTTCCAAATTCTCCATTTCTTCGGTCAATAGGCGAGGAGTGAGATGTCCATATAGTTGGTTTTCAGATTGTTCATTGCTGTAAGAGCATTCTATGGCGATGCCTTTCAATCTTTTTTCTTTGATAATCGGAGCGATGGTTTTCCATAAATCGGCAAGCTGCTCCGTTCCTTCGATTCTATCTGCGCCTGTATCTCCGAGATATACAAAGTATTGATTTTCAGTGTTTTTTATAAGCGCCGCAGAGCTCAAATTTTTCCCTGTGTGGCTTAGATAATACATTTTTAGCTGTAAATCAGTGTTTTCCACGCTTGTCCATTCATCTGTGTTCAGCTTTTTGTAAGTATATTTTCCCAAAATAGGTTTTTCGCCTTCATTGGCAAAATTAGCCCAAGCTTCCCAAGAAAAAT
>CAUQHD010000034.1:0-13070 GCA_963517805.1 uncultured Flavobacteriaceae bacterium
TTATTTGCCACTAAATTCCCTGTGGTAGGCTTTGATATTAACCAAAAAAGAATCACAGAACTAAACGCAGGACATGATGAAACTTTGGAGGTATCTGATGACCTTCTGAAATCAGCCTTGGTTAAAGAAAACCCTTTCAATGCTGGTACCAACGGGCTGTTCTGCTCTGCTGACCTAAAAGATATAGAAAATGCCAATGTATACATCATCACCGTGCCTACGCCTGTGGACAGAAACAATCGCCCAGACCTTACTCCTCTTGTAAAAGCGAGTGAAACGGTAGGAAAAGTGATTAAAAAAGGTGATATTGTCATCTACGAATCTACAGTTTACCCTGGCGCTACTGAGGAAGACTGTATCCCTGTGGTAGAGAGAGTTTCTGGACTTAAATTCAATGTAGATTTCTTCGCTGGTTATTCTCCTGAAAGAATCAACCCAGGAGACAAAGAACACACTGTGGAGAAAATCCTAAAAGTAACCTCTGGCTCTACTCCAGAAATCGGTAAAGTGGTGAATGATTTATACTCTTCTGTAATCACAGCAGGTACGCACCTTGCTCCAACGATCAAAGTTGCCGAAGCAGCCAAAGTGATTGAGAACTCACAAAGAGATATCAACATTGCTTTCGTGAATGAATTGGCTAAAATATTTAACCTAATGGACATCAACACTCACGATGTGCTGAAGGCTGCTGGAACGAAATGGAATTTCCTTCCTTTCAAACCAGGTCTTGTGGGCGGGCACTGCATCGGTGTAGACCCATATTATTTGGCTCAAAAAGCTCAGGAGTACGGCTACCATCCAGAAATCATCTTGGCAGGAAGAAGAATGAATGATTCTATGGGAAAATATGTTGCTGAGCAAGTGGTAAAAGCGATGATTAAGAAAAATATCCAAATTAACGGAGCTAAATTACTCATGCTGGGAGTAACTTTCAAAGAAAACTGTCCTGATGTTAGAAACACGAAAATCATCGATGTAATCAGTGCTTTGGAGGATTTTGGCGTTAAAGTAACTACTTACGACCCTTGGGCTAATCCTAGCGAAGTAAAACATGAATACGGAATAGACAGCATGGAAACGCTTCCATCAGATAAATATGAAGCTGTAGTTCTTGGTGTTGCTCACAAAGAATTCTTGGATTTGGATATTGAAAACCTTAAAAAAGAAAATGCGGTGGTGTATGATGTGAAAGGATTTTTGAAAGATGTTGATATGAAATTATAACCCATGGAGTTAGAGGAGTTTTTTAAGATGATAATTCCTATTATAAATTTAATAGGAACTATTGTTTTTATAAAAAATAGAAAGCTGAATAAGAAAGTTACTTTTGTAATTATTCTTTTTTATGGATTGTTTAATTTATCTGCGAATTTTTCTTTGATTTACAGATATTTATACCAGTTCATTATTTTCGCTTTTTCTCTATATTCTTTAAGATTAATCATTTTAAGGAGAAAAACATTTTTGTTTCATTATTTCTTCTTTTTTTTCTTGGTGTCGGTTTTATTGTCTTATTTTATTAATAGTGGATTTAATAGCAGCAGTGCAAATATCTCTTTGATAAATTACATTTTAGTAATGATATCATCAATAGGCGTCTGCACGATATTTATACAAGAGAAAAATATATTATTTCATTTATCTAATTATTTAAGAAAATTGTTGTTTTACAATTCTATATTGATAATCCTGATATTCATCTATTCTGGTTTTGGATATAGGGTAGAATATACATTTTCCAATACCAATTATCTTGCTTTTTTCTTAGGAGCAAGTATGATTTTCATACACATGATTTCTCTGTCTGATATTAAGGATAATGTAACGCCGATGTTACTTTTAGCTGCTATATTTTGCACAGGTTCTAGAAGTATTTTGTTCATTGCGCTTCCGTTTTATTTTTTCCTTTATTTAAGGAAAAAGCCTTGGCTGTTTATTCTGCTTACAATTATAGCTATTCCGCTTGTGATAAACTTTACAGAAAAACTTGGCGAGATGGCACGGGTCAAAGATATTGCAGAAGATGCTAGTATTTTGCAGAGATATGAGATTTTTTTAGTGGTAAAAAATATATTTGAGGCCAAGCCTCTATTTGGTATAGGATATGGCAGGTTTATTGAGGAATTTAAATATTATCTTGATGGAGATATAGTTCTGCTTCATGCAATAGATGAGATAGTTACTCATAATGATTATTATAGAGTTCTTGCAGAATTGGGGCTTTTCGGGATGTTTTTATTTTTATTTTACATTTTTAAAAATGCATTTTATTTATTGAGGATTAAATATGATTTTGCCGTATTGTTTTTATTTATATTAGCGGTTTCGTATTCTTTTACGCATAATAATCTCAATTCTTTTTTATTCTGGCTGATGGTCTCCATGCCTTATATTTATTATCAAAGGAAGAAGTATAAAATATGAAAGAATTATTGAATAAGTTATTGAAGATTAACTTATGGAATATAATATTTTCATTATTTAATCTTCTCAGTAGTTTCTTGATTGTAAGGGTTTTAGGAGTGTCTGTTTTAGGTGAATATACAGTTGTTAATGTTTATATTGCCTTTTCAGCACTTATTATTGTGGCTATTCCGCCTAATTTAGCGGTGTATAAGTATCAGGATGAGGCAGATTTTCCGAAGATACATTCTTCATATTTTGTTTGTATTTCTATAATATCAGGTTTGATACTGGCGGTAAGTGCGTTTGTTTTTTTAGAAATAGAGGTTAGTTTGCTGTATCTTATCGCATATGCGGTAGGGATAGCGTGGAACAATTATTTTGATGTCTATTTTCAGGCGAGGGGATTATTAAAAGAATATTATAAATTTTTAACCATAATTGCGGTTTCCAAATGCCTCTTGATTGTCGTATTTTCTTATTTTGGTCAGCTGAAAACAATTGACGATTTACTTGTTTCGCAGCTTGTTCCGCAGTTGTCCATCATCATCATTTATTTATACAGGATAAAATTCTTTCGTAGAGACAAATTTGTATCTATCTCAAGATTAGTTGGTTATATGAAGTCTAATATTCGGTTGTTTATCCCATATTATTTTAGTTCTTCATTAAAAGTATGCAAGGAGCAGATAGATATTATTATCTTTAATCTATTCATTTCTAAGGAAGTACTGGGGGTATTTTCTTTATTTACGAAATCAATTGCCTTTTTTAATTCATTAATCAGGGTGATAGAATCTTATTTTACAAGCAGAAAAAATATTAAGAACGATTATGATTTGTTATTTAGAAAATCAATTATTATAGGATTTATATTTCAGATAGGGTATATGTTGTTTAATATCGTTTATATGTACATCATGCTGAGGAAAATCCTTATAGCTGAGACTATTATAGCAAGTTTTTTCTTCTTGTTTGTCGCAAAATTTATAATGGTTCGGCAGAAAATGCTTTCTAATTTTGACATGAGGTTGATTAATATATCCCAAATAAGTTATATATTAGTGTCGGTATTACTATCCGTATTGTGTCATTATTTATATGATATGGATATAATGGCGGTACTGTCAATATTTGTTATTTCAAATTTGGTGTTGCAGAAAATAATTATAATGGAAAAAATAATAAAATGAGCATAAGAAAAATAATATATAAAATTCTGCTGAAAATTAAATATAGAAATATAAAGTTTAAAAAAGAAGGCAGGAATTGTCTTTATCGGTATTTGAATTCCATATTTTCTTCGCCGCAAAATATAGAGTTGGGAGATAATGTAAGCATAGGCCCGAAGGCAGATTTTGATGCAGCAGGAGGGATAAAAATAGGGAATGGAGTTATTTTTGCACCAGAAGTGATTATTTACAGCCGAAATCATAATTATGATGTTGATTTACAGGCTCTTCCTTTTGATAATGTATGTTGGCTCAGCAGTGTGAAAATAGAGGATTATGTCTGGGTAGGGCGCAGGTGTATTATCTTACCGGGAGTTACTATTGGGAAAGGGGCGGTTATCGCGGCGGGTTCGGTTGTGGTAAAAGATGTAGAGCCTTTTGCTGTTGTGGGAGGAAATCCAGCTAAGTTTATAAAATATCGTAATATTGAGAGGTTTAAACAATTAGAAAAGGAAGAAAACCCATCTGTCTATGAAAGATTTAAACATAAAAAACTGCTAAAGAAGAAAGATGAGTAATAGGTTGATTTATGTTTTGAATAACTATTCTAAGAAATCGGATGAACATTATTTTCATGTTATCAATTTCTTGGATAAACTGGCAGATACAGGCGTAGAAATTGCTCTAATTATAGAAAAAAGCGATGAACTTCCTGTTTTTAGAAATCCCAATATTAAAATATATCCTCTTTCCAAAGGTAGTAAATATCTTCGGAGTTTTAAATTCCTGAAAGTGCTGAATAAATTATATTCGGAAGGATACAGAAAAATTTTCATCAGAATTTCTCAAAATGCAATTATTCCGGCTATTTTTTATAGTTTCTTCTCTAAATTAGAGACTTATTACTGGCATAGCGGCACCGTATTAGAGTATGACAGAAAGCACAAACCAAAACTGCGCTTATTTATAGATGAAGCCAAGTTTTGGTTTATTAAAACTTTTACAACTTGGTTTGTAACAGGGCCGGAATCAATGAAGCAGTATTATATAAAACATAATGTAAAAGCCGATAAAATAATAATTCTGTATAATGATATAGACATCAGCCGTTTTTTTATTTCCTCAGATAAAGAGAAAAACAAAGAAAAACTGGGTATTCCCAAAGAAGAAAAGGTGATTTTGTTTGTGCATAGACTGTCGCCTGTCAGGGAAACATTGTTTTATATGCCTTATATCATAGAAGAATTTTATAAAAATAATAATACCGAAGATTATAAATTTTACATCATTGGCGGCGGTTCGGATAAGGATAAATTAGAAAAGGAAATTGAGCAGAAAAAATTATCGGAAAAAGTAAAAATATTAGGCTCAAAGCCCAATGCTGTAATTCAGGATTTTTATTCCGTTGCTGATATTTTTATCAATCCCACGATGGCAGAAGGCTTTCCAAGGGTAATTATTGAAGCTATGGCGGTCGGATTGCCAGTCGTTACTACGGATGCGGGCGGAATCAAAGACATTATGCCAGCTAGCCAGCAGGAATATATTGTTGATAAAAAAGATAGAGATGCCTTTGCTGCTAAAATGGCAGAATTAGCTCAATTAAAGAACAAAACAGATTTAGGCCGAGAAAATAGAAACCATGTCATCAGGTTTTCCACGGAAAATGTAGCATTGATGTATAAAAATACGATTTTTAATCATGAATAATGATATTTTACTGCATATTTCTCCCAATCAATATCCTCCGTTGCAGGAAGACCACCACACCAAAAAAATATGGAAAGAACTGGCGGAAGGAACTAAGGAATATCATGTGTTTGCCCGCTCAAAGGGAAATAGGTTTGAAAATTATTCCGAGGGAAACCTGTATCTGCATTTAATCCCAGCGATTACAGAAAAACAATGGTCTTTTGTTTTCAGCAGCTGGGTGATGATTTATTATATTCTGAAATACAGAGTAAATAAAATGCTTGTCCAATGCCCTATAAATGGCGGTTTTACGGCATGCGTTTATTCCAAAATACTGGGTATTCCTTATATGGCTGAAATTCACGGAGAAGAATATTTTAGATATTTTGAAAAGAAAAAATTTATTGATAAAATATTGGATAAAATACAGCGGATTACTTTTAATAATGCGAAGATTATTCGTTCCTTGTCTCATAAAATGACAGAGAAACTCAGGCTGAACAGCATACGAAATAATATCGTTGAAATTCCTAACAGAGTGAATATCAATCTTTTTAATAAAGTAAAAGAAAAATACACCATATCCGCTCCTGTGAAAATAGTCTCTGTGGGAAGATTTGTGGAAGCAAAAAATTACGAGTTTTTGATAGATTTTTGTATAGAAAACGGCTATGAACTGACATTAATAGGAGGCGGACATCTTTTTGATAAATATCAGGAACGAATAGGAGCCCACAAAAATATCAACTTGATACAATGGCTGAACCAAAGCGAATTTATTGATATTGTGGTTAATTCGGATATTTATATACAATCATCTGTTACAGAGGGGGTTCCAAGAACGATAATAGAGGCAATGGCAATGAGGATGCCGATTGTAGCAACAAAAGTAGGCTCTATTGAGGGAATCCTCATTGATGAAGAAAATTCTATATTGATAAATAACCCTTTGGACAAAGAAGAATATAAAAAGAAAATAGAGAAAATAACACAAAATGAAGAATTAAGAGAAAAAATTGCCCGAAATGCCCATTCCGATGCAGTGAATAAATATGAATGGTCAAAAGCATTTAAGATTTATAAACAAGCAATAAGAGACTTATAATGAGAATATTGAGGATATACAACCGCTATCCGCCGATGCCAGGAGGCATGGAAAAACATATATTTTATCTTACGCAGGAACAGCGGAAAGCCCATTATGTAAAGGTAATATTCAATGAAGGAGAGGCACAGTCAGAATTTGATGTTAAAATAGGCAGATTCCCTTACGGAAGTATAAAACCAGCATTTGTGGGCGTTTTTTTATTTTACTTTAATGTTTTGTTTGAATTACTTAAAAAAAGAGAAAAATTTGATGTCATTCATATTCATGGGGATTGGAGTTCTTTAGTCTTTGCAAAAGTTGTAAAAAAAATAACCAATGCAAAAGTAGTTTTGTTCTCTATACATGATAAATTGCGGACAAAAAAACTCTATAATAAGCTAATGTCCCATTTCCTGAAAAATGCAGACCATGTTTTTTCTACTGGATATGAAGCGGGCAGCCAGATAAGGGCATTAATGAAAAATAAGGAGGTTACCGTACAGCCAAGCGGGGTCAGTCAGATATTTTTCGAAGCGCCTGAGGAAAGGAAAATGCAGAAAGAAATAGATGTAGTAACAGTCGCGAATATTAATCCCAAAAAAAATATAGAATTTGTCGTAGATTTGGCAAAGAATAACAAGGAATTCAGTTTTGTTGTCATTGGGTTTGGTCCTTTGTATAGCAGTATCAAAGATAAAATTCAGAAATTAGGGCTTGATAATATTAAAATGCTGGGGGCAATGTCTGCCGCTGAAATTAGGGGGATTTTGGATAAATCATCTTGTTTTTTATTAACTTCTTTTGAAGAAGGCACTCCCACAGCAATCCTTGAAGCCATGGTTAGGGGGCTTCCTATCGTAACTTCGGATGCGGGCGGAATCCAAAATATTATTAAAAATAATGAAAATGGATTTGTTCTTAATCGGTTTTCGGTGGAAGATTATAGCGAAAAACTTCGTATAGTATTGAAAGATAAAGATTTATATGATGACATACGAAAAAATAATATGGCGGTATCCGAAAATTTTGGGTGGAATAAAGTTGCAGAAAGAATAACGAAAATTACAGAAAGTATTTTAAAATGAGAGTGTTACATGTTTTAGCGGATACAACATTAGGTGGTGCAGAGAAATTGGTTTCTGATATGATTCCGCTCATTAAGGAAAAAGGGCATGAATGCGATTTACTTTTTCTAAATGGGAAAAATAATGGATTTAAAGAAAATACGCAGAAAAAGGGCATTAATATTATAGATTTGAGTTTCGGCAGTATTTATAATCCTATTCTTATCTATAAACTGGCGAAAGTAATGAAGAAATATGATGTGGTGCATGTGCATTTGTTTCCTCCATTCTATTATGCTGCTTTGGCTAATAATTTGTTTATAAGTAAGGAAGCAAGACCTAAACTTATTTATACAGAGCACAGTACGGATAATAGAAGAATGAATATAAAAGTATTCTCCATTATTGATAAATATATATACTCTTTATACGATAAAATTGTTTGCATAACCGATGAGATTTATGATATTTTAGTTGATTATCTTAACAACTTTCCTAAAAATAAGCTTGTAGTAATTGATAACGGAGTTGATTTATCTAAAATTATTGATTATCAATGTGATAAAGAAACGATAATAAACATAAAAAAAGAGTTAAATTTACAAGAAGATGATTGTCTGCTTCTTCAAGTGTCAGCTTTCAGGGAGCCGAAAGACCAAGAGACAGTGATAAATGCTCTGCAATATCTGCCAGACAATGTAAAAATAGTTTTCTTAGGCGAAGGGAAAACACAGAAAAAATGTAAAACTCTGGCTAAAGAACTAAATAAAGAAGACAAAGTCCATTTTCTTGGAATAAAACAGAATGTATGCGACTACTTTCAGATAGCGGATTATATTATTTTGTCATCTCATTACGAGGGGTTATCTTTGTCCTCTATAGAAGGCATGGCATCGGGGAAGCCATTTATAGCCTCTGATGTGAAAGGGCTTTCGCAGATTAGTGGCGCTGGGATATTATTCAAAGAGTCTGACAGCAGGGACTTGGCAGATAAAATAATGGAGCTGGAAAGAAACAGAAATTATTATAATCAGGTCGTTTCTAAATGTATCGAAAGGTCAAAAAAATATGATATAAAAAATACAGTGAATAGATATATTCAAGAATATGAAAAAGTTCTTGATTAAATAGAATGAATTGATAATTAGTTGGTTGGTTATTGTATGAAGAAACTATTATTTGTCGCAAATGTAGATTGGTTTTTTATTTCTCATCGCTTGTGCATTGCAGAAGCAGCAGCAAAAGAAGGCTGGGAGGTCTATGTTGCATGCACGGACACTGGCAGAAGCAGAGAAATTACGGAAAAAGGGATTCATTTTATCAATCTTCCGTTGTCTCGCTCGGGAACGAATCTTAAGGAAGAGTGGAATAGTTTAAAGCTTATTTTTCAGCTTTATAGAAAAATTAAACCAGATGTTGTTCATCACATCACATTGAAGCCTGTGATATATGGTTCTGTTGTTGCTAAACTTGCTGGTATAAAAGGAGTTGTAAATGCTATCAGCGGGCTGGGATATAACTTCACAGGGAGAAAATCCCTGATATCTAAGATAATGACCGCCATGATGAAATATGCATTTAATAGAAAGCAGCTGACAATTATTTTTCAAAATAATGATGATGAACAGGAACTCAGAAATTTAGGGGTAATCAATGAAAAAAATAAAATTGTAAAAATAAAAGGAGTGGGGGTAGATTTAGAAAAATTTTGTAATTCTCCTTTTCCTGAATTTGATTTAATAAAAATTCTTTTTCCGACAAGAATGCTCTGGGACAAAGGCGTGAGAGAACTTAGAAACGCAACAGAAATTCTTGAAAAGAAATATAGAGGAAAAATAAAGTTTATTTTAGCGGGGCTTGCAGATAAAGATAATAAGGCCGGCGTTCCAGCAGAATATCTATCAGAGTGGAGCGATGGAGAATATGTAGAATGGGTTGGATATCAAAAAGATATGGTGAGGTTTTATCAAAACAGCCATATTGTAGTCCTTCCTTCGTATAGAGAAGGAATGCCCAAGTCTCTTTTGGAGGCCTGTGCTGTAGGGAGAGCTATTGTTACAACTGATGCGGTCGGCTGTAGAGAGTGCGTAGAAGAAGGAGTGAACGGCTATAAAGTGCCAGTGCATTCCAGTGAAAAATTAGCCGAAGCCATAGAAATTTTGGCTAATGATAAAGATTTGATTGTCAAAATGGGGCAAAACTCACGCAAAAAGGCTGAAAATGAGTTTGATGTGAAAAATGTTATTGCCAAACATTTGGAAATATATAGTGATTTATTATAGATGGAAATAGTCATCACAGGAATATCGGGATTTGTTGGCCAGAATTTATCTAAATATCTGAAAAACAATCGTTTTGAAGTGCAGGGACTTTCTCTAAGAAATCCTGATTGGGATTTGGATAAAAATGCCGATGTTCTTATTCATCTTGCAGGAAAAGCACATGACACTGACAGCGAAAGCGAAGAAAAAGAATATTTCAGAATAAATCACGATTTGACGGTAGATTTATTTAATGAATTTTTAAATTCTAATATTAAAGATTTTATTTATTTTTCGTCCGTAAAAGCTGCTGCAGATACAGTCAGCGGAGTTCTAGATGAACAACATGTTCCAAACCCAAAAACGCCTTATGGCAGGTCAAAATTGGCAGCGGAACAATATCTTTTGTCTCAAAAATTGCCAGAAGGGAAGCGCCTGTTTGTTGTCCGCCCTTGCATGATTCACGGAGAAGGAAATAAAGGGAACCTGAATTTACTTTATAAAATAGTAAAAAAGGGAATTCCTTGGCCTTTGGCTGGTTTTGAGAATAAAAGATCTTTTTTAAGTGTTGATAATCTTAATTATTTGATTATAAATATAATAAATAATAAAAATATTCCATCTGGAATTTATAATTTTGCAGATGACCAAACTGTTTCTACCAATAGATTGATTGAAATTATAGCAGAAACATTAAACAAGAAACCTGTTTTATGGGCTTTGTCTCAAAATTTTATTACGCGAGCGGCGAAGATGGGAGATTGGCTGAAACTGCCTCTTAATACGGAAAGATTAAGAAAACTAACTGAAAATTATATGGTTTCTAATGATAAAATAAAATCAGCCCTTGGAATTGAAAAACTTCCTTTGTCCGCAGAGGAAGGCTTGGCTAAAACAATGAAGTCTTTTAAAACTAATTGATTATGAAAAGATTGTTTGATTTCTTCTTTTCTTTTTTCGGGATATTATTTTTGCTTCCTGTCATGGTTGTTTTGTATGTCATAGGGTTGTTTGATACGGGTTCACCTATATTTAAACAAGAAAGAGTAGGTAAAAATAAAAAACCATTTATTTTGTATAAATTCCGAACAATGAATGTAAAAGCAAAATCTGTGGCAACACATCTTGCAGATTCATCTGATATTACAAGATTTGGAGCTTTCCTCCGCAAAACAAAATTGGATGAACTTCCCCAGTTATTTAATGTTTTGATGGGTGATATGAGTTTAGTTGGGGCAAGACCCAATCTTTTTAATCAGACCGAACTCATACAAGAGCGTGAAAAAAGAGGGGTGTATAGCCATCTGCCTGGTATTACGGGACTTGCCCAGATTAGCCAGATAGACATGTCTACTCCTGCAAAATTAGCAGAAAAAGATGCCGAAATGCTGAATGATTTAACAATTAAAAATTATTTTTATTATATTTTAGCAACAGTTGGAGGAAAGGGACAAGGAGACAAAATAAAAAATTAATATGCTGATTCGCCTTTTGGATATAGTGCTAAGTCTTTTGGGATTGATTTTTTTGCTGCCAATATTCGTAATATTGGCCGTTTGGATAAAATTTGATTCTCAAGGGAGTATATTTTTTAGACAAATCAGAGTAGGGAAAGATGGAAGGGATTTCAGGATATATAAGTTTCGGACAATGATAGTAAATGCTGAAAAAATGGGAATTATAACTATCGGAGAACGAGACCCGAGAATTACCAATTCAGGATATTTTCTCCGCAAGTATAAATTGGATGAACTCCCTCAGCTCATCAATGTATTGAAGGGAGAGATGAGTTTTGTCGGTCCCCGTCCGGAGGTGAGAAAATATGTGGAAATGTATAATCAGGAGCAGTTAAAAATATTAACAGTAAAGCCTGGGATAACGGATTATGCCTCCATTGAATATATTAATGAAGATGAAATTCTCGGAAAGTCTTTTAATCCAGAAAAAACTTATATTGAGGAAATAATGCCTCAAAAAATAAAATATAACATGAAGTATATCAATAATAAAACAGTGATTGAGTATTTCAAAATAATATTTTTAACGATAATTAAAATTATTAAATAAATTGGGAAATTTGCATCAAAAATCTCAGATATGGCTCTCCTCTTCTCATTTTACTGGTGAGGAGCAGAAGTATATTTCTCTTGCCTTTCAGGAAAATAAAGTAGCTTCTACGGGAAGTAATATAGATGCCTTTGAGGAGGATTTGGAGCGGTTTCTCGGCAGTAATGTTAGGGTTTCTGCTCTTTCATCAGGTACGGCAGCTTTGCATTTGGCGTTGGTGCAGTGTGGAGTTCAGGCAGGGGATGAGGTCATTTGCCAGTCCATGACTTTCTCTGCTTCGGCAAATCCTATTGTTTATCAAGGGGCTGTCCCTGTTTTTGTAGATTCAGAACCAGAAACATGGAATATTTGTCCACATAGTTTAGAAAATGCTATTGTAGACCGCATTGCTAAAGGAAAGAAGCCCAAAGCCGTTATTGCAGTATCGCTTTACGGAATGCCTTTTCAGGTGGATGAAGTGTTGGCTGTCTGCGAAAAATATGACATTCCACTCATTGAAGATGCCGCTGAGGCACTTGGTTCCACATATAAAGGGAAGGCGTGTGGCACATTCGGGAAGTTTGGTGTGCTTTCTTTCAATGGAAATAAAATTATTACCACTTCGGGAGGCGGGGCTTTGGTGAGCCACAGCCAATCCGAGAAAAATCAAACCATATTTCTTTCCACTCAAGCACGGGATGATGCCCCTCATTATCAGCATTCTCAAATAGGTTACAACTATCGGATGAATAATGTTTCGGCTGGCATTGGGCGGGGGCAGATGGAGGTTCTTCCCCAGCGAATTATTGCCCGTCGTAAAATGCATGCATTTTATAAAGAAATTTTTAAGGAAATAGAAGGGATTACTTTGTTAGAAGAACCAAATGCAGATTTCTATTCCAATCACTGGCTTTCTGCAATACTTATTGATGAAACAAAAACTGGTTTTAATAGCGAAAAACTGCGTTTATTTCTCGCAGAAGAAAATATAGAAACACGCCCTTTATGGAAGCCGATGCATTTGCAGCCGGTTTTCTCTGATGCGCCCTATTATGGAAAAGCCGTATCAGAGGCATTATTTACTAATGGATTGTGCTTGCCATCTGGTTCTAATTTAACGGATTTTGACAGGGAAAGATTGTCAAAGGTTTTTTTAAACAAATTTCACTAAACTTTTTCTTTTCTAAATCAGCACTTTATTTAAGATTGAATAAAAAAGTTGTATAATTATTTGCGAGGTAAGGGCGAGTTAATTATTTTTGCGGTCTGAATTACCACAGAGGGGTGCTCAGGAGAGTATAAGAGCGGAAGTTTTTTAAGTTGGAAATGAGTGATTTAAAAA
>CAUQHD010000035.1:0-13012 GCA_963517805.1 uncultured Flavobacteriaceae bacterium
ACATTGCCTATCGGAACACCTGCATATTTAAGATGTTCACCGAGTGTTCCCTCCATTTGGCTCATCGGTTTGTAAAGCAGTGGGCGAATGTAGAATGACTTGTCGCCATCATACATCACTTCTACACAAGCCGTAGGATTGGCGAAACCATAGTCTAATCCGTAATACTTTCGGTAGCCGTGCTTTGCGACCTCGTTATATTGATTGAGGCTGATCACTTTCCAATTCTTGTAAATCTTATTCGGTTTCTCGGACTTTTGCCCAAGACCATAAACGAGCCAGTGATATTCCGAAGCAGAGCCTACATCTTCATTGTATCTGCATCTTTTGAATTCCTTGATTTGTTTTGGCGTAAGGTTTAAAGGATTAGCCTCTAAATCGTAGGTTTTTGCTTTTTCTTCTTCTATGATTTTGGACTGCACCGCCTCCGAATATCTTACGGGCTGGTAGGATAATATCTGCATCCGTTGTTCAGGCAGAATAAATGGATTGTCTTTGAAAGTAGAATAACTTACATAGGTGGTTTCTTTGAGCTTTTCTTTCTCAATCCAGTGGTTTTGTTTCGGATTCCAGTCAAAGATGATCACCTTGGAACGCTGGGCAAGTTGCCGATATACTTCTTCCGAGAAATTGTAAGGCTCATTTATCCAGCACAAGGTCTGTGTCATTCCCATTGCATCATCTTCATCATCCAATCCTGTAAATCGCAAGATGTTGCCGTTATTCCTGAAAGTCCAAGTGTGATTGGTCTTGTTCTCCACAAGGTACTGATAAAGGTTCTCTTCTTCAAGATAGGCATCCAGTTCTTCTATGGTTATTTCGCCTCGTTCAAACTGCTTCTTCCTTACCTGTGGGTCTTTCAGCCACTCCCTCCAATCTTTCTCTACAATATCCCTGCAACTCTTCTGCGTATCCCTCAATACTGTTGCCGAGGAAATAGGATTGTTCGCAAGGAAATTATACAGCACTTGGAAATTGCTCCAAGTCTTGGAACTCCTTGAACTTCCCTCCTCAATGATAAGTTTATATTTGTGCTGTGTAGTGTTTCCGTTGGGTATCTTTTCATTTAAAGCGCCCCACACTTCCGCAAACACCTTTGATGCTTTGAATTTTATCTTTTTGTCCATATTTTCTAATTTAAAAAGCCCCACATTTCTGCGAGGCGATTAAAACTTAAAATTAATAAAATGAAAAATCACAAAAAACTTAATCTTCATCCTCTGGTAGGATTATTTCTACTTGGATAGATGATGGTATATTGTTTATTTTGTCTCCTCCTGTTGTAAGGTCTTTCTTGTCTGTTAATCCCAAATCCCTTGCTATGATATTAGCATTAAAGAATCCCGTAACCGCTCCCTCAAACTTTTGACAATAGATAGTTTCCTCTATGCGTGTAATGACTTCGGAATAATTTTTATCTGGTTTTTCCTTTAAAGCATCTTTAAGGTCGTTAAAATACTTAGTATTAACGCCTAAATAAAGGCACAATCCATGTAGTGTATAGGGTCTTGCTGTTGGTATCTCCACAAGGGTTCCTGCTAATGCGCCACCCTTGACTACTTCAAATTTTTTGAAAGGGTTATTGTCGCACCATTGAAAGTATTCACACGCTGCCTCCCACAAAACTTCGGCAGTGTTGAATTTCTTATCCTTTCCGTGCTTCTTGCGTAACTTCCAAAATTGATTTCCTGTTGGTGCTGGCATTTGTGTTTTGTTTTTAATTTTCTTTCAAATGATTGTCTATTATAGTTTTTACCTCTTCAAAGCTGTAGCATACAGCCGTATTCCAATTATTGTTGCTCAACATAGTTAAGACTTCTAATTGGTTTTTGGTCGGTTTATTTGGCTTTATTTTAAGCTCTATCGCCAAGCCTGAATAAGTCTTATTTGGCTTGAATATTAAAATATCAGGCATCCCCGCTCTTACGCCAAGTTTTTTTTAACTTTGCACCCTGCCAGATGCTTGTTTTCCTTTCATTAGCGATGTGGCAGAACAGCACTGCGGGATATTGCAGTCTTAAATAACTGGCTACGCTAAACAACAAATTATCTTCCTTATTCATTATCACAAATATACGAATTATTTTTATTTAGAACAAATAAAAATAACAAGTAAAAAATAAATAAAAAAGCCCTGCGGTTGCAGGGTAACAGGTTGGTATTTTTCATTTTCTTGATTTGTAAATTCTTTTTGCATTTTTTTGAACCGCCTCTGCCATGCTGAAGCTTTGTTCTTCTGTTAGATTTTTTGGGTCATTCTTAAAATCAAAATACCATTGAACCCAAAGATAAGCCGTAGCTTCTGAGCCCTCTGTTGATACAGCTTTCATAAATAAATTGTAATCATCATTGCTTAAAGGGCTTTGTATGTGTGAAATATAATCTGTCATTTTCTTGATTTTTTAAGTTAATTTTTAATTTTAAGAAGCCTTTTTGTGACTTGTTTAGGTCGGTTGATTTTTATTTATCGTGTCTAATGGTTACACCACAATATTTTGTGTATTCTTTTACTATGTTTGCTATTTTAACATCTTCTTTATAATTTGGTTTCTCTACTTTTATCACCACACCAATGCCATATTTTGTTGCTTTTATCGATACTTTTCTATTGTTGTATCCTGCTTTTTTAAATTTCTCTCTTAATACTTGTGTTATTTCTTTCGTAGTCATATCTTTTTGTTTTAATTTTCTTATGCAAATATACAATATATTTTAATAAGATGCAAATATTCTCTAATTTATTTTACAAAAAAGTTTTATAATTAAAATATATTTTAATAACTCACTGAAATACAGATGCAAAAAAACATGGCCGAAGATTGATTTAAAATATATTTTATTTTTGTGTTTGTTTTTTCGGTGTTATGTTTTATATTTGCCATATAAAATTAAAATAATGAGTATTTTACTAATTAGAGAAAAGGCCAAAGAAAAAGGGGTTAAAATATCAGATATTGCCACCGCAGCAGAATGTAGCCCACAAATGATGAATAACTACCTAAACGAAACCCACGGAATGCCTTTTGATAAGCTTCAAAAGATTGCTGAATTTTTAAATATTAACATCTTTGAACTTATAGATGTTCCTGATGGTTACGACCATTTTTATACAGGGAAAGGCGAGTTGTTGGGAATCAGAATTACCAATGCTTTTTAGCCTTATTGTAATTTTCAGGAAAAAGAAATAGCGAAGTTTATACCTCGCTATTTTTGTTTTGCTAATTCTCGGTTAAGATACCAAATGGCTTTTTCTAAATCCTCTCTGAATTTTTTAGGGTCTTTCTTTCCTGCTCGGCTGATGTATTTCACAGCATTGCCTAAATTGAAATTCAAAGTTTGGTCTTCAATGAAATCTATTACTTCAATCTTCCCAGCGTTGTAATGGCTTGGGTGATTTACTCTTTCTTCTTCAAATGCTGAATCGTTCATAGTTTTTTACTTTTTAATTTTAATTCTTCTTGCGATTAGTTCTACTATATCCACTGTTACAGCATTCCCAATCAGTTTATATCTGTTTGTTTTAGCGATTTCTTTTGTTTCTCCATCATAACAGCCCCATTTTGTCCAATCATCAGGGAATCCCTGTAGTCTTTCACATTCTATTTCTGTGAGACGACGCATTCTACTAATTGCGTAGTCGCTGTTATGTCTTGTTAAAGCTGGACTAATCCCTCTTTCGTCAAATACTCTATTTTGTTGGTAGGGCTGTCTGCCATTGGATTCCTTAGAAGGATTTATCTGTATCATAGGCATTCCGCTTCCATCTTGACGAGCACGAGCAGGAATGGTAGGGGCAATATTTTTTTTCACTTCACGAAATCCCTTGCCGTCGTTATGAGTGCGGTAAGTACCTACTTGTATGTAAGTATCTTCTGCATTCATATTGCCATTAGCTTTTAGTGTTCCACTAATTTGGGTTTGAAATTGGTATGTTTTTTCTTTTCGAGAAGCAAAATCATCTTCTCCGATAGGAAATACTCCTGGGACACTTCGTCCTGCAAGATGTCCGACAAGGTATATCCGCTCTCTATTTTGGGGTAAAAGCCACTTTGTATTAAGCAGTTGCCATTCAAGTCTATAACCCCCAATGTTGGCAAACGCTTGCAGGATTGCTGTAAAGTCTTCGCCAGAGTTTGAGGAGAATGCTCCTTTAACATTTTCCCAGATAAAAACACCTGGTTTGATGTGAGTAATGAGTCTAATTGCTTCTTTGATAAGGCTACTCCTGTCTCCTGCAAGTCCTTGTCTTTTTCCAGCAAGGCTGAAATCTTGGCAAGGCGACCCGAAAGTGATAATGTCAATTCCTTTAAGGTCTCTTCCGTGAATAGTGGTAATGTCTCCGATGTATTTTGCATTTGGGAAATTGTATTTATAATTCGCTACTGCATGTTTGTCTATCTCGCTGAAATAATGCTCTGTAAATTCATATCCTGCTCGTTTAAATCCGAGAGAAAACCCTCCTGTGCCGCTGAATAAGTCTATTATTTTCATTTTACTTATTTAAATGTTCAAATCTTAATCCTCTTGCGTAGGATTGGAGGTTTATTACTTTTCTTTCAGGGTTTTTGTCGTCGTTTATGCGGTCTTCCTGCCACTTGAAGATGAGGTTTTTGGGCAAATCGTTGTCTATATCGTAGATAATATCACTTATATTAAAATACCAATCCCCAAAACATATAATCCCCATCAAATCATCTTCTACAGCAAACTCAAAGAACGCCTCGTGTTTCTCCTCAAATAATCTGATGTATTCTTTCAGAATATCATCTAATTTGTTTCTTAGTTTCATTTTTTGTTTCTTTTGCAAGATATATATTTATAAACAAGAGGTTTATAATGAAAAAGAAAACAGCGTAAGCCTTTCTAACCTCTTCTTCCCAAACAACTAAATTAAATGACAACTCAAAAATTGAACAACTTAAATAAACTAAAATATTTACTATTAAAACTATTATTATATATTCTCTCATAATCCTAAAACTTTTATTTGTTCTTTTGTTAGTGGTTCGAAGTTTGTGTAAAAAGCAACTTCATCGTCGTGGGTTCTCACTCTAAAATGATGAGTATGATATTGATAATAATCACATAATTTACCCACAATAACCGCATTCTCACCATTATCCCAAAACCTTCCCCATTTTCCTATGTAATATTCATAGTTCACGGGCTTTTCTTGGGTAAATCCTTGTAAAGAATATTCTGTGAAAGAAAGCATTTTTGTGGCTAAATACTTTGTAAAGTGTTCAAGTTCTTCGCTGGAATCAAACTTTACAACGCAGACGGTGTAATTGTCATCTACTTCTTCCCAATTATCGCTGTATGTGTGGACTATCTCCCCCCAGCCTTTGAGATAGTGAAAAACTCTATCTCCTTTTTTAAATGTTTGTTTTTTCATTTTCTATTACTATTAAAAACAGCATACTCAACTATATCTGAGTCGCATGTTATATATCTATTACCACATTTCCACACAGAGTAATATTCTGAATAAGACCTTCTATCTTCCTTTATTACATCTACTAAAACGCCTGTTCTTCTGGCTTCTTCACATTCGGATCTTTCCTTAGAATCGAGGATTATTATTAAATATAACACACCTCCGATTAAAGCAAAAACTAAAAACTTTCTCATATCTAAATATTTTCTTTATAAATTTTAATTAACCTTTTTAATAGCTCTTCTCTTGCTTCTTCGTAGGTAGGATAAATGTTACTTCCCATATCTAAATCATTGTCACTAAAAATGTAGATAGAGTTGTATTTACTTCCTGCCTCTATGTTTCCATATAATCCCTTTTCCCTAAACCATGCGAAAACTTGTTCATAAGTAGGAATTTTCACCCAATCCGAAATGTCTCTATTGGAGAACTCACATAACTGCTCTATGGTTGCAACAAAATCCGCATTATTAGGGTCTATCGAAAATCCTACACTTGCAGAGCCTTCCAAATAGATGTTGTCGTTTCGGTAGTCAAACAAACAAGGTTTGTCAAATCCTATTTCTTTAAGTTCCTTTGCTATTTCTATTGGAACTAAAAATTCTTCGTGTTTTGTCATAATAATGGTTTTGCTGTTTTTATTAAGCCTCTAAAATTTTCTAAAAATTTATCTCTTATTTCTTTTGTTTTAAAGGCTAAAAATGAACTACTTACATGCCCAAAACCTTTTACAATTTTATTCTTAGAATAAAAAATATTAAATTTATCCTCGTCATCTTCCCAATCAGGCTTCCAGCCTTCATTATAGGCGTCTCTAAGTTGACATAATTGTGCAAGTGCTACACATGCTTCTGCTTCTTCTCTTGTAGGGAAAATATTTTTATTATCACCCACTGTATATTGGTCTATACAATCACAAACCTCACTATTACTTTCTACATAAAATCCATTTACAAATTTTAAATCTTCCCAACTTTTAGGCAAGTCTTTTTCCTCAACCTTTCTAAAAATTGAATGTTCTTTATCAATTTCATACCCAGCAGGTACTTCTATTTTTGATTCTTTTGTTTCCATAAAATCTTATTTATTTAATTCTGGGTTATCATGAATGTTTCCTATTACTTTTAATATTTGAAATCTTTTATATACATGCCCACCTTCTTCAAAAGAAAAATCTTTAAATTCTTTTTCATTTTCTATATTCCAATATTCTTGAGGTTCACAAGTACAACTATCTATATATCTATTACCCGAATCATCGTACTCTATAATAGGTCTATGCAGTTCATGATTTGGAGGGATACATTTAATTCTTGTACCAAAAGGTGTCATTTCAACTTTACCTATTAATTCTATTTCTTCTAAATCATTTAGTTCATCCGTAAAAAATACACTTAAAATATCTCCTTCATAAATTTCTTTTCCATGTTTATCATGTAGCCCTGTAAATTGACCTACTATTTCAGGAATTACCTCCATAAATCCACCTAAAAGCATTTCTTTGTTTCTTTTCATTTCTTCATCATCAGGAACAGAAGACATACACCATTCGGGCATAATGCAAGGTATTCGGTTGTATATGTGGGCTAAATCTCCACAAATCCATTCTTTGGTTTCGGTTCTTTGACCTCTAAATTTTATTATTCTCATTTTTAATAGCTGCTTTAATGTTATTAACTAAGGTTTCAGTGTTTTCTATTTTACCTAATTTTAAAACAAAATACTTCTTGCCTTTTTCTGCTCCCCATTCTTCTTTGCCCTCTCTTATCTCAATTCCCTTTAATTCTATAATGAAGTGGGGAGCCTTTTTAGAATATCCGTTTTTGAAATGAAGCTTTCCAGAACTTATCCCTTCAAACCGCTTTTCCCAATAAGGTTTTATTTCACGGTATTCTTCCGTTTTTTCTCCCGATTTAATTAAGTTAAACCATTTTTTCTTCAATGTCAGGTACAGAATTTTCATTTTTATAAATTTTTATTCTTTATTATGTTTTTCAGCACCAAGAAGTGCTATCACAAATAAAATATTAATAAGTCCAAAAAACACTGATTAGGTTTTTCTATTTAAGTTGATTAATTACTCTTTCAAAATTATTACTCTCTATTTCTCTATCTTCTGGATAGTTATGTGCATAGGCTATAAAGAATTTGTAGCACTTTTCGCAATACCAAGAATTCAAAACTGCGATATAATAACCCTCTCTTGGACCGGTATTACAGCTATCACAAATTCCCATTCCTCCAAAAACTTGACAAGCTTCTACTGAACTCATCTTAATTACCTTAAAACCTTTGCTGTTTTCTACGATTTCTGCCATTTTTATTTGATTTTATTTGTTAATTGGTTTCATATTTTTATTGTATTAACTCGCTTTTTATCACTCTTTTAAGTCGTTCTAACTGCATTTTCCATTACTTAAATTTTTGTTTGTAGTTATATTTTGCTCTTTGTTTCTCTCTGTTTCTTTTATAGACCTCTTTCAGGGCTTTCATTTCTTCCACCCATTCGGTCTTTTTCTTGGCGACCTTTTCAATTACTTTCATGTGGCCTTTTTTAAACTCTTCCAGTGTCATAGTTTCTGTTTTTAGAAAGGAAAGCCGTCATCATCGTCTTCTTGTTCAAAAATGGATGGTGTGGCTTCCATTTTCGGCAGCGCATATTCTTTGGGTTCTTCTTTGGTTATCCAGTTGGAATTGTCCCAAATTCTCTCTGCGCCATCGTTGAGGTCGGTCAGATACCTGCCGTTATTGATGTTATACCAAAAATCCCATTGCCCTGTATCTCCCAGCGTTTTGTTTATCTTGGTCTTGCTTACCAGCACTGTTCCGTGTGAGAGGAATTTGCCGTCATCATCTTGATTTCTTCGGATGGACATACAATAGTCAGGCATGTTCCAAAAGTCGGCAGAACCTGAAATATCGTAAGGTGTTGGCATCTTAAACTTTCCATCATTTCCCTTTGGCAGTTTCGTAGGGTGCGCCACCAAGAACAAGAGGCTGTCGGTTTTCTTGGTAAAAGCAATCATCTTCCCAAGCGCCTTTTTGATGAACAACCTTTCATTGTCGCTGTGATTTGCTCCCTGTTCTATTCTGTTGAAAGGGTCTATCAGGAAAGCCTTACATCCTTTGGCTTTGGCTAAATATTCAAACCTTGCTAATATGTCATCTATGGTCATATCCTCGTGAGGTGCTACCCAGAAAACATTTTTATTCAAATATTCTTCGCCTATTTCCTTTTCCGTTTCAGAAATCACTCCCTTTTTGTATTCCTTGCCGATGAACTTTGAGAAAACTCTCGCAAAGTGCGATGGCAAAGGCATGCTTTCAGGCGTGTAGTAACCAATTCCCCAATGATACAGCGCATTCAGTTTTGAGTAGATAAAATCCATAAATTCAGACTTTCCGCTCCCTGGTGTTCCTGTCACCACTCCAAACCTCCCTGTCTGCCACCTTATCCTCTCATCAAGCCCCTCTACACCTATTCTTAACCCTTGTGGCAGTCCGTTTTCAAAGTAAGCATCCAAATCAGCTTGGAAGTCTTCCACTGCATACACATTGCTTAACTTTAAAAATTTAGCGTTTTCTATTGTCTTTTTGAGTTCATCTGCTCCCTCTGCGACTAACAGCTCGTTTGCATCTTTAAACTGCTTAAACGACACGCTTTTGCATTTTTCTATTCCAAGTCTGCGAGTAAGGTCGTTTTTCAGTTCCAAACCCTTCATATCGTTGTCGGTTGCCAAAATGAAAGTTTCTACTTGGTTGAGGTCTTCAAGGCTGTTGTCAAAGTATTCCATCCGCCCAGTAGACGCTCCATTCGGCACACTGATAACATTTTCAAATCCTGCTTGGATTAGCGAAAGTGCATCCATTTCGCCCTCTACGATGATGATTTCCTTAAAGGTTTTCAGAGCATCGTAATTGAACCAAATCAGCTCTGCGCCTGAATGCAGTTTGAAATTCTTCTGCCCGTCCCGATACTTCACATTGACTAGTTCGCCATTTCGGAAGTAGGGAAACACGATGCAGTTGGCTTTTTTCTCAACTTGTAGCATCCATTCTTCCTTTTCGCCAATCTTCATCCTCAGGAGTGTCTTTTGTGATATTCCTCGCTTTTCAAACCACTTTACCAGCTTTTCGGAAAGTTTGGTATAGTTTTCCCACTTTACCTCTGGCTTGGTGTAGATTTTCTTCTCAAAGGGAACATGCTTCACAAATCTCGCCTCGCAGTGATTGCAGTAGCCGACTTCTTTTTCTGCGTTGTAGGAGAAACACTTGATGTTCTTTTTCCGCCTGTTTTTAGAGCATTCTGGACAAACAGAATAGTTTTCAGAATTCCTTTTAATTTCTATCTCGTAGATGAGGTTTGTCGCCAGCGACATTATCGTTTCTGTCATAATCCTGCGGTTTTAAAACATCATTATTCTCGTTCCGTCTCGTGCTACACGCCCTGTCTCTTTTTTTTCTTCCTGTTTGTTTTCTTTGAGATAAAAATCTTTGTAGTTGTTCCCAATGGAATTGTTCACGATTTTTTGCATTGCTGCCAAATCATTTTTTCCAAGTTCTTTGAGTTTCTCTTGTGATTTCTGCCGTGAATAATCGTTATGCCGAAACCCATGAACCTCTTGCATATAGTTTTCCCATTCCTGCCACAGAGAAGAAAAATCCAAATTTTCTTTTTTTATATATTTTTTTTCTTTTTCATTTACATTATCATTTTCATTTACATTGGGGGTTATGTTGGGGTTTTCTTGGGGTTTCTGTGGGGTTTCTGTGGGGTTTTCTTGGGGTTTTTCTTTTTTCGGTCTACCTCCTTTAATTCCGTGTTCAGCACCCTTTAAGCCATTAATATACTTTTGGTTATTGGCTTCTAATTGTGGTTTTATCAGTTCCATTGCCATACTTACCATTTCGCCACATTCAGCAGTTTCACCTGTTATTCCATACTCTATTATGGCAAGTGCTAACTCGGCTTGAATGTCCCTCTTTTTTATCGCTCTAATGGCTTTTAGGAATGAACTATAAAACACGAAGCTGTCTCGTTCCATTTTTAATCTGTTTTTTCCATTTCCTTAATTATCTCCTTTGCTTTTCTAATTGCTTCTTGTATATTCTTGGCTGGAAACTCTTTGATTTTTTCTTTATTCCAAATGATATACTTACTTTGTATGCGACCCAGCCACCAGCCGTTTCCTAAATCCATCTCATGGCTGTGTGCTTTTTAAAGCGTTTATTTTATTTTTATAATATTCAATCCGATTTTTTAGAAGTTCTTTCCCCTGCTCTGTTTCGCATTTGTGATAATCGGCTTCTAAATCGGCTTTTGCCTGAACAAAACCGCTGTATAACTGGTTTTGCTTTGCAATAACTCTCTCTTTTTCGGTGATGATAGAAAATAGGTCTCTTTCAAATCTTCCGTGTATTTCTGTGCCTGTTTTTTCTATCAACCCCAAGTTTATCAGTTCGTTTATCCTGTTGCTTACTTGGTTTAAATTCCAGCCTAAAACATCGGCTATATCGTAAAATGATGAATTAGGGTTTTCCGCAACAGCCTTATAAACTTCTCTTCTCCTGTCAGGTAGTTTTACCTGAACTTCGGCAAATGCTTTTGTGGATGTTATAGACATAGTTTGTTAATTTAGAATGGCAAATCATCTTCTACCTCTTCGGTTTCTGCTACTGGTTTAGTTGTCGGCTCTGGTTTTACTGATGGCTCTGGTGTGTAGTTTCTTCTATCTACTGGCTCTATTTTCCATACATTTAGATTTTGACCATGTCCTTTTGTTCCATCTTCCTTTTCGTATAACTTCCCTTTGATATTAAAATGAACCTTAACCAAATCATCTTTTTTAACTCCATTTAGGAGGCTTATTCTATCTCCTGAAACTTGAAATTTCAGCAAGTTTTCAATTGGTTCTCCTGTGAATTGATTGTAAGTTCTACAATCCAAATAAAACTCCTGCACTTTAAACCCACTATCAAAAGTTTTGATTTCTCCTGCTTTTAAAAATATTCCTGTTTGTTCCATGTTGTATTATTTATTGTGTTAATCTTAATTGCTCTTTTTCATAGCTTAATAGACTTCTGAGTGCATCCACCTGATGAGTGCAGGATTTGTTTATTCGCTCTGCCCAATCTACCAAGAAATTCTCCTCTTGGGCTATACTATCCACCAGTGCATTTTGCGCTTTTGCGCTTAAAAAATTCTGCTTGGCTATTTCCAAAATCGTTTTAGAAATCTCGGATGCTTTTTTTTCTCTTAATCTCTGTTTTGCATCCGCTAACATTCTACCGCTTCGTGCCATATAGACATTGAGTGTTTTTATCCGCTCTATCAGTTCCTCTGGATTCTCCGAAACATCTACTTCTAAAAACTCTTGTATCTTTTCTAATTCCTTTTTCATTTCAATAAAAACTTCTGCTCTTGTGCAACTCTAAAATCTCGCTCGTTGCTTTTTTGTTATTGTTTATAAATTCTCTTGCTTGCTGCCAACTTAAGTGAGTTTCTATGCTTCCGATGGCGTGGCAATACTTACCCTCTTCTTGCGCTTTCTTTATGGCATTCAGCGCCTTGTCTTCATCATAATTATGCTCTACTGCATACAAATCATATCCTTTGGCTGAAATACCCTCTAAATGTGCTGTATCCGTAGCGTGGAATATTTTATAATCTTCTATAAAAATTCTGTAACCGCAGTTCTGCACATCGTGATAGAGTTTAAAAGGCGAAACCTTAAAGCTTCCATAATTGTAGATTTTTCCAATTTTTAAAACATCAATGTTTCTAATGTTTGGTAGTTCCTCTATCATCCACTCACAACAAGCCACTCTAATGCTTGGGCGCTGGTCTTGTAGTTTTTGAAGTGTTTTCAAGTTGATATGGTCGCTATGTTTGTGTGTGAGTAAAACCAGTTGCAAATCATCCTTTACACCTTGTAAAGCCTTGAAAGAAACACCGCAATCCACCATTATGTTTTTGTTGTAAACTACGGCGTTCCCCTCACTGCTTGAACCGATTACATTAGCTATTCCCATTTGTTTTCTGTTAGGTTATAAACCCCTCTTGGGAAATACCTTAAACTTTCCTCTGTGAAATCTGTATATTCAAACCCCCACTTATCTTGAAAATACTCAACCATAATTTCTCTTGGGTTTTCTGCTGTTATTTTTACAATACAATCTTTATCAAGGGTGTATCCATTGAAAGAATGTGTGTGGGTTTGTCCAAATGAAAAATATCTTGTTTTCATATGCTAAACATTATCAAAATCTACTTCTTCGGCTATTTGCTTTTGTTCTGTCAGCTCTTCTTGCTGGATAACTTCGGCATCTATAATCTCTCTGCTTTGAGGATTATCTATATACTGCCCCTCGCTGTCTGCTTGGTCTTTTTCTATGGCATTTTGCATTTCTACGGAAAGAACACCATAACGATTTAAAAGAAGTTTCAGCACTGTTTTTTTAGCCATCAAGTCAAATTCTTCTCTCCAAAGTCCTGTTCCGTATTTTTCAAAGTTTTTAGAATACTTTTTTGCATTTTATATTAAATCTTCTCTTTTAAAATACATATACTGCTTA
>CAUQHD010000036.1:0-12850 GCA_963517805.1 uncultured Flavobacteriaceae bacterium
TTAAAATTATATTGTTTATCGTTTTAGTTTTTCTATTTAAAGAATAAATCTTCTTTTATCATCCATGTTTTAGTAAAAAAGAAGCTGATTAGATTAAAAATAAATACTAAAATAATAATTACTATTGCTGTATTTATAATCTGTTCAAATAATCTGCTGTATTTTTGTTTGATTTTCTCAAGTTTACTGATGAACTCCTCTCCGCAATTGTTGAGAATAGCTATATTGAACAAAAATATAGGAAACTGGCTGATTAAAATCCAAATAATAAAGGCGATGATGGTAACTATCAGATTTCCATTATGCCCGCACAACACAACTAAAGATATAAACGCGGGATCGGGAAAGGCGGACAAGGTAAAAAGAAGCCCCGTGACAAACATATCCATCTGTGACCAGCCTGATGAGGTTCTTATCTCTTTCTTTTTATTATTTTCTGATGTTAATCTCTTTATTAGCAAATAGGATAGGCCTAATATTAATAATATATTCAATACTACCCAGACATAATTAGGAAGGAGACCGAAAAAATTGGCAAGGAAAGAGATATTATTCCCTAAAAAGACAGACATAAATGTACCGCTGATAACGCTTCCAAATAAAACGGTAAGGGTGAAAGTTGTAATGGCTTTTTTATCAGCATTTGCAGACAAAGCTCCTATTATAATAGGAATCCCGAGAGGGTCAAATCCTGTAATTCCTAAAACAACAGCTGAAAATAATAACTTCATATGGAAATGATAAGGTGATAAAAATTAATATTTCTTCTTTTTATAGCATTTATAAAGGAAAACTTTGGCTCTGGGTTAGTTTTTCAGTTCAAAAGTCCCCTCCAAAGACTGCGAAAGGCATTTTCCGTTTTCATCAACATAGGTTAGGAAAACCGAAACGGTCTTTTTCTCCACATCTACCACCTGAATTAAGGTAGTGCTGTCATTTTCTATCTAATTTATAAAGAACTGTGTCTCGCTTATAAGCTTTAGCAAGAGCATGTTTTATTTCCCAACGACTTTTTCCGTCTGTATTTCATTTATGTTCTTTTGTTTAGCATTCAAATATAATACTTTATATTTAATTTCAAAACTTTTATAGTTTAAAAAGGGCTAATAAACAAAAAAGCCGAGAAGTTTCTCGGCTTTATGCTACTATATGGGTTGCGCTTTCGCTCCGATGCTCTTTTTCCTGATATTTAGATTTAAAAACTATAAATAAATGCAGCAAAAATGCACTAAAAATCATTATTTCATGACGCTTTCGGCTATTATTTTCCCCATTGCTATGTCTATTTTTTGGGTAATCTGCTCTACTCTTTCAAGTTTATAATCCGATACTAAAGGATTGACGAATTTATACCTTACTCGCACAATTCCGTCTTCTTCATAGACCAAAACTTTCAGCGGCAGCTCAATCGCTACTTTGGGATTTTCCTGCATCAGGCTGGTTCCCACTTTAGGATTTCCCACCACCAAAACCGTAGCAGGCAAAAGGTTTTCTTTCGCTTTCTTCGCAGCTTTTGCGTGGTCTATTTCCGCAAAAATTGCGATATTATTGGCTTTAAAATTCTTCTTTAATCTCCTAATTGTTTGTTTAAAATCATATTTACTTTTTGCTGTAAAAGACGAATAATCCTCCGATTGCGCAGAAAAACTCACCGATATAAACAACGAAATAAAAAATAATATTCTCATAATTTCAACTTTAAATTATTTGTTCCAAAACCTTTTTTATCGCCTTTGGGAAAATTTCATATTCTACCCCATGCACTTTTTCCGCGAGTTTTTCAGGCGTATCTCCTTCACTTACGGCAACTTTTCCTTGTAGGATGATTTCGCCCTCATCTATCCCAGCTGTCACGAAATGCACCGTGGCACCGCTTTCCTTTTCTTTGGCATCTATTACAGCCGTATGGACATGCATTCCCCACATGCCCTTTCCACCAAACTTGGGCAGAAGCGCAGGATGAATGTTGATAATTTTACCCGCGTATTTTTTCGCAAAATCTTCACTAATGATAGAAAGAAATCCCGCCAAAACTATCAAATCCGTGTCTTTCGGAAGGATTTTTTCTAAATTTTCACAAAAATCTTTTCCTCTCTTTATCAAATGATGAGGAATCTGGTGTTTTTCGGCACGAACCAAAGCATAACAATCTCTATCCGCAACCACCATGCTTACTTTTGCGTTAGGAATTTCTCCGTTTTGGATGCATTCCAATATCCTTTCTAAATTGGTTCCTGAGCCAGAAGCCAAAACTACGATGTTTTTCATTTCTTTGAGTTAGTTAATCTTCCTTATCCTCCTCTACGCCGTGCTTTATCTTGGATTTTTTACCTTTGATATCTACAGCATATTCTTTTCCGTTTCTGATGAGCAGCCCTTGGGTTTTCCCTTTGGAATGCAGCACATCGATGTCTATTACACGCCCATCCATAAGGTAAGTAACCTCTTTTCTGAGGGTATGCCCAATGACAAATTTCTTTGCATTAAGTTTTTTGAGAATTTCCTCAAAATCTTCCTTCTTTGTGGTTTCCTTCCCATAGCCTCTGTACCACATCGGGCTTTTCCCATACATATAGATGACATTCGCGATAGCATCTTTCCCTTTTTGCCCTTTTCTATTATTGAAATAATATTCTCTAGCGTGTTCATTCAGCTCCTCCACGGAAAGATTTAGGTCACTTACTTCCTTAGAAATCCCTGCATGAACGAAAACATAATCACCGATTTTCTCTACGATGTTTTTTGTATTAAGCCACTTGCCGAGTTCCGTGCCATACTGAGAAAGAAGGAAAGTAGGCTCCTCGTTCATGAGTTTTGCATTTTCAAAATATTTTTTTCGCACATAGCGTAAATCTTTATTCATGTTCATCAAGTCATGATTTCCAAGGACAAAATGCACCTTTCCACCTGCTTTTTCTGCCTGTTCTTCCAAGGAATAAATCAGCCAAAGCGTCTGCGTAACGAAAAGCCCTCTGTCAAAGAAATCTCCCACCGTTACGAGATGTCCTTTCCCAAAAGTCCATTTGTAATTCTTATCCATCACCTTATTATTGATAAGAAATTCTTTAAACTGCTCAAAATTCCCTTCAATATCTGAAATGGCTATCAGCTTTTTAGGCATTGGATAAACCGAAGGTTCTTCTTTTAGCTCCTTTTTCAGCTTGAAAGAAAAGAAATCCTCATCCGTAATGTAGGATTTTAGCTCCTGATTTTCTTCATACCATTTATAAACTGGCGTAGGAACGCCATTTTCTTCCTTAATGCTCTTCACGACCGACCGACTTAAACCCGAGTAAAAAATATATGGTCCGTCTATCCCTGCTCTGGAAGTGTCTTTCTCCAATCTTTTTTCTGATATGATGAGCTTGGGCTGTAAATCCTCTTCCTCCTTATCATAATCATATCCAATAGCCACAACAGGCCCAGTTATTGATGCTGCTACTTCAGCTATTTTGGAAGAGTCTTTTGGCTGCTTTTTTCCTGATGAAACGGACTTCTTTTGGGCATTTAGAATATTACCCAAAAATAAAAATCCCAAGGCAAGAACAGTTATTTTTTTCAATTTAAAATTTCTCATTAGTATCAAATTAATTTTTTCTCAGTTTTTCTTCATCCAAGGATTTATTTATCAGGATTTCAAACACTTCTCCCATTTCATCCGATGCGCGTTTCACGGCGTGTTCTATGATTTTTCTGGCTTGGTTTTCGGTAATTCCTGCCTCTGTCCAGCTCCTGCCAGAGGAATGTGTATTGAGCAGAAAAGGCATTATTCGGTCTATGGCGCAGGCAAAAACAGCATCGGGCGTTTTCTCCGCTTCAAATTCTTTCCACAAATCAAGAAACTCCCTGCTCATCGGCTCTTCAAGGATACCGAAAATCCTCTCCGCAGAGGCGAGTTCTCTTTCGTATTTACCGACCATCGCTTTTTCATCAAAGATAAAAGTATCGCCAGCATCGATCTCCACCACATCATGAATGGATAGCATTTTAATCACGCGAAGAAGGTCTATTTTCTCCTTGTTCTTGGCATAAGGGAAAAGTATCTGAGCCAAAACAATAATCTGCCAGCTGTGCTCCGCCGAGTTTTCCCTCCTTTGGTCATCGTGGTTAAAATTCCTGCGCTGCACATTTTTCAGAGCATCAAGGGTTAAGATGAATTTGATTTCCTTTTCTAAAACCATGAAAATGAATTTTATACTAAATTGATTTTCTCTTCGTTTTCTGTAATTTCTCCGATTTCGTAGGCATCTTTCAGCGTAGAAAGCACTTTTTCTGCATCTTTTTCATCTACGACAACTACCATTCCCACGCCCATATTGAAAGTCCCGAACATCTCCATTCGGTCTACATTTCCTCGTTTTTCAAGTTCAAGCATAATGCTCGGAATACGGATTTTTTCCGTTTGAATAGCTGCACAAAGTCCATTCGGAATGATTCTCGGAACATTCTCTATCAGTCCGCCGCCCGTGATATGCGCTATTCCACTCAGACTCACCACTTTCAAAAGCTTATGAATAGGCTGATAATAAAGCCTTGTCGGCTCAAGGAGTGTTTCATAAAGCGGTTTTCCTTCAAATTCTTCCTCAAAATCAGGGAACACTTTTCTCACCAAAGAAAATCCATTGGAATGAAAACCAGAACTCGGAATAGCGATAATTTTATCTCCTTTTTTGATTTTTGAACCATCAATAATTTCGTCTCTTTCTACGATTCCCACACAGAAACCAGCCACATCATAGTCACCCGCCTGATACATCCCTGGCATTTCCGCTGTTTCCCCACCGATAAGGGCGCATTCATTGTCTTTACAAGCCTTTACCATTCCTAAAACGATTTCTGACGCCACATTAGAATCCAATTTTCCACAAGCCAGATAATCCAAGAAAAACAAAGGTTTCGCGCCATGGCAGAGAATATCATTGGCACACATTGCAAAGCAGTCTATCCCGATGGAATCATATTTTTTGGTATCCAAAGCGATTTTCAGTTTCGTTCCCACGCCATCCGTTCCGCTCACTAAGACTGGATTTTTATACTCTCCAATGGCATAAAATGCCCCAAAACTTCCAAGATTGTTCAGTACATTTTTATTGTGAGTTTCGGCTACGGCGGACTTTATCTTGTCTATGGTTTTGTAGCCTTCTTCTTTGTCTACTCCTGCGGATTTGTAAGTGTTATTCATAGTTTATTTTTTATTTAAAGTTAAAATTCAGACACAAAAAAGCCGACAAACCCCAAGGTAAGCCGACTGGTATATTTTCAGCACAAAACTCCATTCCACTATTTTGGTTAGGAAGAAGAGCCGAAGTAATGCTGTTTAAGTTCAAAATAATTTTGTTTTTTGTGCTTACAAAAATAGAATTTTTAGTGATAAAACCCAAAAATTCGTTTCATAAAAAAATATTACCTTTGTCCCTTTAAATAAAAGAAAGAATATGTCTATTACCAGATTATTTGACTTAGCCTACGATTCTCTGAAGAGATACCCAAAAGAAGATATTATTGTAACGAAATATGATGGAGTATGGGAAAAGATTTCCACAAAACATTTTGTAGACCAAGGAAATAAGCTGTCCAGAGGGCTTTTGCAGCTGGGCATAGCACCAGGGGACAAGATAGGTTTGGTTTCCACGAACAACCGCACGGAATGGTGCATTGCAGACTTGGGGATTTCTCAACTGGGAGTGGTTACCGTGCCGGTCTATCCTACGATAAGCGTGGAAGACTATATCTATATTTTTAATAATGCAGAAATAAAATATTGTTTTGTCTCAGATAAAGACCTTTACGAAAAACTGATGCAGGTAAAACCTGAAGTGCCGTCTCTGGTGGGCGTTTTTACTTTTGATGAGGTGGAGGGAGCTCCGCATTGGTCAGAAGTGATGAGTTTAGGTGAAAATAATATCAGTCAGCAGGAAGTAGAAGACCTGAAAGACACCGTGGATGGAGAAGATGTGGCGACCATCATCTACACTTCTGGCACCACAGGAAAGCCGAAAGGAGTGATGCTTACGCACAGGAATATTATATCTAACCTGATGGCGGTAGACCACAGAATTCCTAAAATCAGGAAGAATTATAAGGAGGTCAGAGGGCTTAGTTTTCTGCCAATCTGCCATGTTTTTGAACGCATAGTGTATTATTTCTATTTGTATAACGGCTATTCTATTTATTTTGCGGAGAGTATAGACAAACTCGGCGAAAACCTTAAAGAGGTAAAACCGCATTATGTGACCGTAGTTCCGAGGCTTTTAGAAAAAGTTTATGATAAAATCTATGCCAAGGGCATCAGCTCAGGAGGGCTGAAGAAGCTCATTTTTCTATGGGCAATGGGCGTTGGTAAGAAATATGAAATAGGAAAACCGAAAACGCTGAAACAAATAATAGCCGATAAGCTGGTTTTTTCCAAGTGGAGAGAGGCGCTGGGCGGAGAGATATTCACCCTTGTTTCTGGTTCGGCGGCGCTTTCGGTGAGTTTAAACAAGAAGTTTCAGGCGGCTGGAATCCCTATTCTGGAGGGCTACGGACTTACGGAAACTTCACCAGTGATTGCTGTGAGCAGCTTTGAGCGGATGAAACCAGGCTCGGTGGGGCATCCTTTGGACAACTTAGATGTGAAAATCGCAGAAGATGGCGAGATACTCGTGAAAGGACCTTCCGTTATGAAAGGTTATTATAAAAACCCAGAGCAGACCAAGGAAGCCTTTACCGAAGATGGCTATTTCAAGACGGGAGACATCGGGTTTATTGATGAAGAGGGCTTCCTTATCATTACCGACCGTAAGAAAGAGATGTTCAAAACATCGGGAGGGAAATATGTAGCGCCGCAGATTATAGAAAATAAAGCCAAAAATTCCCGCTTTATAGAACAGATAATGGTAGTAGGAGAGGGGGAGAAGATGCCTTGCGCCTTGGTGCAGCCCAACTTTGTTTTTGCAAAACGATGGGCAGAACTCCATAAACTGAATATCGGTAAAACCCCAGCAGAGATGGCGGCAAGCCCAGAACTAAAAACAAGAATAGAAAAAGAAATCTCTAAACTCAATGAGAAGCTGGGCAACTGGGAGAAAATAAAGAAAATAGAGCTGGTGCCAGATGTCTGGACTACAGAAAACGGCATGCTTACTCCCACCCTGAAACTCAGAAGGAGAATAATCCTCCAAAAGTATGTAGACCTCTATAACAAGCTGTATGATAGAGAGAATGAGTAATAAATTTGCAAAAATAATTTTGAGCAAAAACAAAATTATTTTTATTTTTGTATATTGTTTTTATGAAAACACAGATGAATTGTAGACAGAAACAACTCATCATTAGTATGTGAGAGAGGTGTAGATTAGTCTATATCTTTAAGTTAAATTTAAATTATAAGTTATGAAAAAGACTTTTATTTTCGCTGGGGTGCTGGGGGCAGCACTGGCTTATGCCCAAACACAGCGAGTAGGAATTAACACTTCCGAACCAAAAGCGACTTTAGACATTTCTAAAGGAACAGGACTGCCTACAGGGCAGGTAGAAGGGGTACTATTCCCAAGGCTCACACAAGCAGAGCGGAACGATATGGACCAAACCCAGTTTTTACCAGGACTGCAGATTTTTAATACAGACAAAAACTGTATAGATGTATGGACAGGGAGCAATTGGCAGTGTACCGATGGAACTAAAAAAGACAACCAAGGAGACACACCAGCCAGCCCAAGCGCGACTTACTCTATTACAAACCAAGGTTTTGGGGGTGTGTATATAGACAACATAGCCCTTACTGGTGATGGCAGGGTAACCTTCGTTGTAGAAAACATAGGAGCTTCGGCGGCTACTAATGTGGATATGTCCAATGCAGTTACCATTACTAACGACGGCGGCGGAGATGTAAGAGTAGTCCCAGGGCAGAATAGTAATGTAAGTATAGCTCCGGGAAGAAGAGTAACCCTTACCTATATATTGACTGGAACACCGAAAGCAGGTACCATTAGAGCAAAGATGACTTATAATGGCGCCCAGTCTGGAGAGGCGGTTACCAGAGCTGTTACAGAGGCTGCACCAGAGATACCGCAGTATGTAACCTTAGGCAATGGCGAGCGTTCCTTTGTCTCTGTATCTGATACCGACTTCCTACCGTACAGCGGCCCTACTACTGCTACCGCACAGCTGACCTCTGAAGGTGTAGATGGAGTACAAGATTACTGGTATTGGGGAGGAGCAACGACAACACCAGTGGGAATTTTTATAGGGAACGGCTTCCAAGGGAAAATAACCACCACAGGAGTGCAGGTCTATATCCCTATTACGGTAGACCCTGCCATAGGGACGCAGACCGTCACTCTGCCTCATTTCCCAGGGATAGAAATTCCCGTATCCAGCACCCATACACAGGATGGGCAGGGCAGAAATATAAAACTCTCTTGGTATTCCCAGCCTATAACCATCAACACCACTTATATTACCGCAACAATCTCTGCGGTGGATAATGATTTGTATATAAAAATGCTGGACTTCAACAGCGGAATAGGGCAGGACTATGAAGGCATTCTGCTGGGAACCTTTAACTATACCAATACCCAAGGGGGAACTACCAAAGCCAGCTTTAAGGTAAAAGCCACTCCGGGGATACCAGGCAGAAACTTCAACAATAATAATAGTGGCTGGTCTATTTATGTACCCGTAAAAGACCCGCTGACGGGTAGAATATGGCTGAATAACAACTTAGGAGCGGTATATACACAAGTTCAAAAATATAATACGGGTACAAGTACATGGGAACCAAACCCAGACTTTGACCCAGGGCAGCAGGCAATCAACCATTGGGATGAAAAAGCCTTTGGGTCTTTGTTCCAGTTTGGGCGTCCAAGTGATGGGCATGAGCTGGTTACATGGGCAGCGTTATATCCTACATTTGTAAATGGTACGGATAATTATCAGTCATGGTATGTTAATAGCTATCCATTCGTACAATGGCCGGCGACTAACAAAACTCTCATTCCGCCTGGTACATCATATAATGGAACCAAATATAATTTTACCATGTGGTATGGAGACACTACACCTGCTACTTTCCCTATTACTTTGGATGATAATAGTCAGTATTCTGCATGTCCGAAAGGCTTTAGAATCGCTTCTCCAGGTGAGCTGTATACGGTAATCAGCAGAACCAAGCCGCAAGACCCTATGAAGGACTTCTATGTAAGAATACCAAGTGTACCTTTCCAAAAGAGAGACCAGTACAGCAATCAAAATACTATCAGCTGGTGGACTTCTTACAGACCAAAGCTATGGACAAATAGTTACCAAGCTGGGAATATTGATAGTGATCCTAGAGCAACAGGCTCTATAGCCATTGTAGGAACTACGGACTACGGCTGGAACTCTGCTACACAGCAGTGGGTAATGCTAGATGAGCTCAAAACTATGCCAGCTACATTATCATGGGGTGGTACACCTGATGCCTATGATGGGGAGTATTTTATCTATGGAGGAGTAGTAAGGGATAATCTTATTAATGATAGATGGGATAGAACTGCTCTATGGACAACAGATGGAACAACAGATACTTATACCATACAAAACCATGGTGCGCCGCATAGTGCCAATAACAGTTTTGCCATCCGTTGTATAAAAATATAATAAGGATTAAATATAACAACAAACACCCAGCCTTAGGCTGGGTGTTTGTTTTGTCCCATAAGAGACACAGGGTACTAACTTAGTGGTTATCGACCCGTTCGGAAGGGGTAAAGGGGTACTAATTTAGTGGTCGAGGGGTACTAACTTAATGGGTACTGACCCGTTCAGAAGGGGTCATGGGGTACTAATTTAGTGGTCGAAGGGTACTAACTTAATGGGTGTCGACCCGTTCGGAAGGGGTCAAAGGGTACTAATTTAGTGGTTGAAGGGTACTAACTTAATGGGTACTGACCCGTTCGGAAGTGGTAAAGGGGTACTGATTTAGTGGTTGAGGGGTACTAACTTAGTGGGTAACGACCCTTTCGGAAGTGGTCATAGGGAATAAAAAAACAGGAAATCATTGGTTTCCTGTTTGTATTTTTGGGCTAAAGCATTTCAGATTCTATAGCAATTTCGCCTGTGAGGATTTTCTGAATAGGGCAGGCATGGGCTGTTTTGTGCAGTATGTTGCGCTGCTCCTCGGTAAGATTTCCTTTTATTTCTATGATTTTTTTGAATTGAGAAACGCCTTCTTTAGTTTCGTTATCGAAAAGAACTTTTACAGAAACTTCCTCTACTTCCCATTCTTTGCGGTCTGCAAACATTTTGATGGTTGCAGTGGTGCAAGATGAAAGAGCCGAAGCTAAAAGTTCTAGTGGATTAAATCCTTTTTCCTGTCCGCCTTTAGCAGCGGGTTCATCACCGATAATGCTGTTTTTGCCAGCAGAGATGTTCATTAGATATTTCTCTGCACCAATTTTTGTAATTACTTCTGCTTTCATAAATATTAAGATTAAGACAGCAAATATAAGGCATATTTTGTCAAAACACTTTAACCTAAATCAAGAAGTTTGGTCGGATAAATATTTATTAGTTATATTTGCATACTATTTTTGTTTAACAATTTAAATTAAATGGACCCCGATAGTTTATTAAAACTTTTATTAGCTTTATTTTTTGTAATACTTAATGGCTTTTTTGTGGCAGCAGAGTTTTCAATAGTTAAAGTGCGCCACTCTCAAATTCAAATCAAGGCGGAAGGAGGAAATGCCTCCGCAAAACAAGCCGAAAAAATCATCAAAAACTTAGACGCTTATCTTTCTGCTACACAGCTGGGAATCACGCTTGCCAGTCTAGCACTCGGTTTCATAGGAGAAAGCACGATGCATCATATTTTAGAAGCAGCGTTTTCTAAACTGAATATAGATATTGCGCCAGAAACGCTTTCTACGATGGCTTTGGCAGGAAGTTTCCTTGTTGTGACGATGATGCATATCGTCTTCGGAGAATTAGTGCCGAAGTCAATAGCGATTAGAAAATCAGAGGCGACGACATTGTTTGTTGCATGGCCTTTGTTGTTATTTTATAACATATTCAAACCATTTATTTGGTTGATGAATGCGATTTCTAATGCATTTTTAAGGCTTATCAATATTCACCCTGTGGCTGGTCATGAGATACACTCCACAGAGGAGCTTCAGCTCTTGGTAAAACAAAGTGCGGCAGGAGGAGAGATAGAGGAGGAAAACTATGAAATCATCAAAAATGCTTTTGATTTTACTGACCATACCGCTAAGCAGGTAATGGTGCCGAGACAGAATATCATTACCATTGATATCAGCGAGGATAATGATGTGATTTTAAGTAAAATAATAGATTGCGGATATTCCAGAATTCCTGTATATGAGAACTCCATAGACAATATCATAGGGATTTTCTACACAAAAGAAATCATGCGTGAATATATAAAAAACAAAGATGTAGATTTAAGAAAATTCTTGCGTGAGGCGTTTTTCGTGGTGGGAAGTAAGAAAATTTCTGATTTGATGAATGTTTTTCAGCAGAAGAAACAGCATATTGCGATTGTAATTGATGAATTCGGAGGAACAGAAGGAATCGTAACATTAGAAGATATTTTGGAAGAGCTGGTAGGCGAAATCCAAGACGAGGAAGATGATGAACAAAAGGTAGTGGATGAAATTGCTGAAAATACATTCTGGATACAGGCTACTCAGCCTTTGGATGAAATAAACGAACACCTGCCTGCACCGCTGCCAGAGGATTCTGAATACAATACCTTGGCGGGGTATATCATGTATCAGCTTTCGGATATTCCAGAAGAAAATCAGGAATTTAAGTTGTGTAATTATGCTTTCAAAATCTTGAAAATGCAGAATAAAAGTGTAGAGATGGTAGAGCTGAAATATGAACCACAGAACATAGACGAAACGCATGAAGAGACAGAGAAAATATAACATATACTGCGGAAATTCACAAACAGAGAAACAAACCGATGTCCTTCTTTTGGAGGAGGAAAATGAAGAAAATAAGCTGGTTCTATACAATGATGATGTCAATACTTTTGATTTTGTGATAGAATCTCTTATAACAGTTTGTAAGCACACGCTGGAACAAGCAGAGCAATGCACTATGCTTGTTCATTATAAAGGCAAATGCACGGTAAAGACAGGCGATATGGAAACGCTTATGCCTATGCACCAGAAGCTTTTAGGACGAGGTCTTACCAGTGAAATAATATAAAAAACTGCTCAGATTTGAGCAGTTTTTTTAGTTTTTAGCAATCCATTCTTTGAAGAAATTTTCTACTTTTTCTAGGCTATAGCCTTTTCCTTCTTCGAAAACCTCACTACTCTGTGTGTGGATTTGTTTCCCGTTTTTATCTAAAATGATGAAAACAGGATAACCGAATTTCTCACCAGGGTTGCCGTATTTTGCAAAAACTTTTTCGTTTTTATTTTTCGGAGAAAAATTTAGATGGTAATAAAGAAAACTTTCATCAACTATTTTCTTTAGTTCAGGAGTTGTTTTTACAAAATTATCAAATCTCAAGCACCAAATGCACCAGTTTCCGCCCGCCTGCAAGATGATGTTTTTGTTTTCTTTTTGGGCTTGTTTTACTAATTTTTGGATTTCTATTTCTGCATTGTCCTCCTCTCTGTATGGTTTCGGAAGAGCCAGTTTTTCCTGCTGTGAGCTTATTTCAGAAGTCTGAGCGTAATATAATGAAGGCACCAAAACGCCTAAAAAAGCAAGTTTTATGAATATCTTTTTCATTGTTAAAATTTTTCCAAATGTAATAAAAAAATGGAATTGACAAAATTTGTATCTTCGCACCCAAAATTTATACATTGAATAATTTACTTTTTCATATTGTTTATTTAGCATCAAA
>CAUQHD010000037.1:0-12539 GCA_963517805.1 uncultured Flavobacteriaceae bacterium
GTCCCTCCCAAAGGATTTCCATAAACAAGCTCTTGGGAATTGATAATCACACCACCAAAATTATAAGTAAAATCAAAATCTTTCAAGAATTTATACTGCACGAAAAGATTGGTATTCACCGTGTTATTGGTCACTTTATTCAAATCATACTGGCGGTTTCCTACAGGATTTTCAAAAACGGCGTAAGACCTTCTCGATCTGTTAGGGAATTTTCCATCACCGTAGTCATAGACTGGTCTTCCTTTGGCATCATATACTCTGTTATAGTTACTATCCCTCATGAATACAGGATAAAAAGGCGCGATATTTCTAGAAAACTGGAATGAGTTAGCAAAACTTCCTCCATCTCCTAGATTTTGTTCGCTGTTGCTGTAATTTAGATTAACTCCAAATTTCAATTTTTCATTAAGAGCATATTCCAAATTAGACCTTAAACTCAATCGTTTAAATCCAGAACCGATGAGGTAACTGCGGTCATTAAGGTAACCTAGTGAAGTATAAGCCTTTAATTTATCGGTATTTGCGGTAAAACTAAGGTTTGCTTCTTGGCGGAGATTAGGACGGAATAATAGTTTTTGCCAATTGTCTTGATAAAGCAGTTTAGCATTTTGGTTAAAACTTCCATCTGGATTGATAAGCTGGTTAAACGGAACATTGTAAGCATTATATCCCAGCGTGGCGTTCATTTTATTTATCGCCTCTGTATAGGCTTGGGCATCAGTCTTTCCACTTGCTTTTTCGCCTACACGAACCCTGTTGAAATAAGCCAAATAATACTCGGCAGGACTGCTGATGATGTCATATTCTGGAGTCGCACGGAAGTTAATCCCTGTTTTAATATCAAAATCTACATGAATTCCCTTTCTCGTTCCTTTTTTAGTAGTGATGATGATTACTCCGTTTGCTCCTCTTGAACCGTACAAAGCATTTGATGAAGCGTCTTCCAAGAAGGACAAGCTCTCTATATCCGAAGACGGAATAGAATTGAGCGACCCTGGGTAAGGTATCCCATCCAAGACTATCAGCGGTTCGCTAGAAGCATTGATAGAGCCTATTCCTCTCATTCTTATGCTCGGGTTGCTCCCAGGCTGTCCATTTCCCACAATCTGAACCCCCGCTACACGCCCTGCAAGTCCCTGCAAGACATTTCCATTCTGTAATGCAGAAATATCCTTGGGTTTTAGTTCTTGGATAGAACCTGTGATTTCTTCTTTTTTCTGTTTTCCAAAGGCTACTATCACGACTTCGCCGATGGAATTTTCCTTGATAGAATCCTTCTTCTTTTCCTGAGCACTGAATGTCCCCACGAAAGAGAACAACGCAAACAAAGTGCTTAATCTGACTACTTTTCTTTTCATTATATATAATATTGTTAATTTTTTACTTACAAAAAAAGAGCTCCGGCATATTTACCGAAGCTCTCATGATGATTATGAAGAAAACTTAATACTTTAATCCATCACAAAAACTGCGGTCTTTTACAAAGCCACATCATCATTCCCATCATTTGACAAGTTAGATTTTGGTTTTTATGATTCAGATTTATTAACATTTTTTAATTTATTAAGGTTTGGTTTAAAAATAAAAAGGCTTCGGTTTTTGTCCGAAGCCTTTGTGATAATTTTGTATAACTTATATAAAATCTTTCTATTCGCATTTTACAATCACAAAAACTGCGGCTTTCTAAAAACCCACATCATCATATCCATACACATGGTAATGGTATGTTTAGATGTTCTTGTATGATTGTATTGATTAAACATTCTACTTTTTTTGTTTAAATATGAAGCAAAAGTATAAAAACTTTTTTAATTAACCAAAAAATTTGTTAAAATTATTTATTTCCTATGATAAAGCGCTCATTACCAGATAAATCTTTTAATATTTCACTTTTTGAAAGTGTTTTTTGGAATAAATTGAGCGTTTGCTGTCCTAATTTCTGATTGATTTCAAGGAAAATCATTCCTTTTTCTGAAAGATGATTTTTGCAGTCTTCCGCGATTTTTTCATAAAATGCCAAAACGCTCTCTGGTGGAGCGAAAAGGGCTATTTTAGGTTCAAAGTTTTTGACAGACAGCGGGATTTCCTCTTCTTCCGAAGCGCCTATATAAGGAGGATTGCTTACAATAATATCGTAAACATCATCAAGTTTTTCATTTAAATAATCTTTCAGGACAAAATTGATATTCACTTTATGGAAATCGGCGTTTTTTCTAGCGGTGTTTAATGCTTTTGGAGAAATATCTATACTGGTAATCTGTGAGTTAGGCAGATATTTTGCCAGAGTAATCGGGATGCATCCGCTGCCTGTTCCGATGTCTAAAATTTTAAGAGAAGTAGAATTATGACATAATTTTTTTATGATTAAATCCATCAACTCCTCTGTTTCTGGGCGTGGGATAAGGACATTTTCATCAATAAAGAAGCGGTTTCCGTAAAAAAAAGCTTCTCCTAAAATCTGCTGATAGGGTTTTCCTGTTTTAAGTTCGGTGATTACAGATGAAAAAAGTTTTACCTTTTCGCTGGAAATTTCTTTTTGTGGGATTTTTTGTAAATCAAGTTTGCTGAGTTCTAAAAATTTTTCAGAAAAAATGTAGAAAAGCTCTAAATTTTCTGATAATGTGTAAATATTTTCAAGTTGCTTTTTAAATAGATTTTTAAGTTCTTGTAAAGTCATCAAGTTGGATTTGTAAAAAGTATTCCACAAAGATAAAAAATATGTGGATAATTTTTTAAAGCATTAAACTATTGGTTTTTAGTGTTTTATGTTAATTATGAAAAATTTAGTATATTGTGACTTTAAAAATAATTGTATTTTTGGTTTCTTAAATTTTAAAAATGGGAAAAATTATTGGCGTTGCAAACCAAAAAGGAGGAGTGGGAAAAACGACAACATCTGTCAATCTCGCTTCTGCATTAGGTGTTTTAGAAAAGAAAGTTCTTCTGATAGATGCTGATCCTCAAGCAAATGCTACTTCAGGACTGGGAGTAGAGGAAGTGAATTTTTCTACTTATCATTTGCTGGAGCATAGTGCCGGTGTGCGGGAGTGCATCCAGCCGACTACTTCGCCTAATGTGGATATTATCCCTTCTCACATAGATTTGGTGGCTGCAGAAATTGAACTTGTAGACAAGGATAATAGGGAGTATATGCTCAAAGAGGCTTTGACGCCTATAAAAGATGAGTATGACTATATCATTATAGATTGTGCGCCGAGTTTAGGGCTTATCACTATTAATGCCCTTACAGCAGCGGATTCTGTGATTATACCGATACAATGTGAATATTTTGCTCTGGAAGGACTCGGTAAACTATTGAACACAATAAAAAATATACAGAAGATACACAATCCCAATCTCGATATAGAAGGCTTGTTGCTTACAATGTTTGACTCCCGTCTAAGGCTTTCAAATCAGGTGGTGGAAGAGATTAACTCTCATTTCCCAGAAATCGTTTTTGAGACTGTTATCAGCCGAAATACAAGATTGAGCGAAGCACCGAGTTTTGGGGAAAGTATCTTGAAATATGATGCAGAGAGCAAAGGAGCAGTGCAATATATCCAGCTAGCAGAGGAGGTTTTGCTTAAAAATGAACAGCAGATTCCTAAGAAAGAAAAAACTTCTTCTAAAAGTAAAAAACAGAAATAAAGAACAATAAGTTCAAAATATTAAAACTATATGAGAGATAAGAAAAGGGCGATGGGAAGAGGTTTAGGAGCAATCCTAAGTGCAGAAACCAAAGCCGTGCAGACCGCAACAGATACGGGAGCGGAGGCGCTGGTGGGAAATATTATGGAAGTCCCAATTGAAGATATTTTCCCTAATCCAGACCAGCCAAGAACTCATTTTGATGAAAAGGCGTTGCAGGAGTTATCAGAGTCAATAAAGCTCTTAGGAATTATCCAGCCGATTACTGTAAGAAAGGAAGGGCAGAAATACAAAATTATTTCCGGAGAGCGAAGATACAGAGCATCTAAATTAGCTGGTTTAAAGACTATTCCAGCGTATATTCGTTTGGTCAATGACCAAGAGCTGCTCGAAATGGCATTGGTGGAAAATATCCAGAGAGAAGACCTTGACCCGATAGAAGTTGCTTTGACTTATCAAAGGCTGTTGGAGGAAATAGGATTGACGCAAGATTCTCTAAGCCAAAGGGTTGGAAAAGAAAGAAGTACAATTACAAATTCTCTTCGGCTTCTAAGGCTCAGTCCAGATGTGCAACAGGCTGTGAGAGAGGGTGTTATTTCCGCGGGGCATGGTAGGGCTATCATTAGTTTAGAAGATGTTGATAATCAACAAATTCTGTTTAAAAAAATAATTAATGAAAAACTGAATGTAAGGCAGGCGGAAGAACTGGCTAAAAAACTTAAAAACCCTAAACATGCGGCTAAACCGAAAGAACTTCCGCATAATTTAAGAAAAGTGGAAAAATCTTTAGCAGATACTTTGGCTGTAAAAGTTGAAATAAAATCTTCGTCAAAAGGAAATAAAGGAAAAATTGTATTGAATTTTTCTAATGAAAGCGAATTAGAGAAAATCCTTTCTCATTTCAGTTAAATTTGTAAGATGAAGAAAATCTTAGCATTTCTACTCGTTAGTATTTTTCAAATTTCTTTTTCTCAGGAAATTAAGAGTTTGGATTCTTTGCGGACAGAAAAAGATATAGCAGCAGATATAGAAAGCATCCATCAGAATACCGCTTCTATACGCTACAGCCCCAAAAAAGCGGGATGGCGGTCTGCTGTAATACCTGGCTGGGGGCAGTATTACAACCGGAAATATTGGAAAATTCCCATTGTGTGGGGTGCTATTGGGACAGGAATAGGTTTTATCATCTGGAATCAGAAGCAGTATAAAAGATATAAAAATGCCTTTGAGGCAGAATTAAATGGTCAGCCTCACGAGTTTTCGGGCATTACGGGAGTAGATTTAAGGACAGCTTTAGGCAACACTCAGGACAACAGAAGGCGGTATAGAGATTATGCTATCGCCATCACAGCGGCGGTTTATCTTCTCAATATTGTAGATGCGGTGGTAGATGCCCATCTCTATGAGGGAAGAAAAGACCCTGATTTAGCCCTTTCTCCTACTATTTTGAATGATTATTCGGGGATGGACTATTCCGTAAAAGCAGGGCTTTCTTTGAGTTATAAATTTTAAATAAAATTGATGAAAATAGCATTAGTTGGATACGGTAAAATGGGGCAGATTATTGATAAAACAGCCCAAGACAGAGGACATCAGGTTGTAGCTCGGCTGAATGAATCTCCCACTTTGGAAAATTTGAACAATCCCGATGTGGTTATAGAATTTTCCAGCCCTGAATCTGCTTTCGGAAATATTAAATTCTGCCTTGAAAATGGCATTCCCGTAGTGTGCGGTACGACCGGATGGCTTGAAAAAAAGCCCGAAATAGAAAGAATTTGTATCGAAAATGAATCGGCATTTTTATATGGTTCTAATTTTAGTTTGGGGGTAAATTTATTCTTTGCTTTGAATGAAAAATTGGCACAATTAATGAAGCCTTTTGGCAATGATTATTCGTGCCAGCTTGAGGAAATTCATCATGTTCATAAATTGGATGCTCCCAGCGGAACGGCTATTTCTCTGGCGCAAGCGGTTATAGAACATTCTAATTATCAGTCATGGAAGCTGGATGAGACACTTGGGGCAGAATTGGGAATTTATGCTGTTAGAAAGGATGAAGTGCCTGGTACACATAGTGTTAAATATCATTCTAATGTAGATGAAATAGAAATAAAGCATACAGCTTTTAATAGAAATGGTTTTGCATTAGGGGCTGTTGTTGCGGCAGAATGGATTTTAGGAAAAAAAGGAAACTTCGGGATGAAAGAAGTTTTGGGATTATAAACTAAATGATTAATAATCATTAGGTTGTTTTATCAAATTAGAAAATATGAATTATTTATTAACTTATGCCCTTTATATACTGATACTGAGTGTATTAATGGGTATTTCTACATGGAAATTATTTAAAAAACTGGGATACAGTCCGTTAGTGGCTTTCGTTCCATTTTATAATTATTTTATTGTCCTTAAAGAGACTAAACATCCAAAATGGTGGGTAGTTCTGGCTTATTTTCCCATTGTGGGGACTATCATGATGACGATTTTTCATTTATTTTTAATGAAAAAATTTGGAAGAGACAGCATTGGGCAGAAGCTTTTAACTATCGTGCTTCCATTTATTTATATGGCGGTGGTTAATTATTCATCGGATGTTAGGGTGATTAAAGATTATGATGAAGATGACAGAAAAGAAACGGTTTTAGGTTCTCTCACTTATGCTGTGGTTTTTGCTACGCTCGTGCATACTTTTTCTTTTCAGCCGTTCGGTATTCCTACGGGGTCTATGGAGCGGACACTATTGGTCGGCGATTTTCTCTTTGTAAATAAATTAAGCTACGGTTATAGAATGCCAATGAGACCTTTGGCTTTACCATTTTTACAGGGAACTATTTGGGATACAGGAGAGAAAGGAAACCCAAAAGACGACCCGAAATCTTATGTAGAAGCTGTAAAACTACCCTATTGGAGGCTTCCAGGCTGGGATAATGTGCAGAGAAATGATATTGTGGTGTTTAACTATCCTGATGACAGCGTGCATGTATCCATTGACAGAAAAGATTCTTATGTAAAAAGAGCCGTAGCTGTAGCTGGAGATGTATTGGAAATAAAAGGCGGAAAATTATTTATTAACGGAAAACCAGAAGAGGTGATGGGCGATGCCGAAATGCAGCAGTCTTATGATGTAGCAGCATCTTCACCATTAGATATTCCAAGTTTGTATAAATATCTGGGCTTCCTTCCTGTGGTAGAAAGAGGGCAGAACACAAAAGGAGAATATATCTATTATTTCAGCGGGCTTACATCACAGTTGGTAGAGGAAATCAAGCAGATACCAGAAGTTATCTCTGTAACGCCTAAAATTCAGGAAAAAGGAGTGAAAGATGTTGCACATTATCTTAATCTTGAAGCATCTAAAAGAGAAGGCATTTATGTAGAGAGTAAAAAAATAAACTATTCATCTTCTATATTTCCATTTAACAAAGATTGGAATAAGGATTGGTATGGGCCATTACGAATACCTAAAAAAGGGGATGTTATTACGCTCACGCAGGAAAATCTGCCAGAATACAGGACTTTAATTACAAAATATGAAGGAAATATTTTAGAATACAAGGGCGGAGCTGTTTATATCAATGGAGAAAAGACTGATAAATATACTGTAAAACAGGATTATTACTTTATGATGGGGGACAATCGGGATGCTTCTTTAGATTCCAGATATTTTGGATTTGTTCCCGAAACTCATATTGTGGGCAAACCTATGTTTACATGGATGAGTATTGAAGGGCTTTTTAGCAACGACCAGTCTCATTATCAAGCTAATGGAAAGAAGCTGCGTTTTGATAGGATGTTTAAGGCGACCAACACAGGTAATGCAGATAAAGCCTCATATTGGTGGCTTGCGGTTATCCTCCTTACATTATTCTTCGGGTGGGAATATTTTGTAAAATTCTTTAAAAAGAAAAAAGAAGAAGACTAAATTACACAAAGGACACGGATTTTTTTCGTGTCTTTTGAGGTTTTAAATAAAAATTAAATGATTCCTCTTGCAGAAAAATTACGCCCGAAGAAATTTTCGGATGTCCTTGGGCAGGAGCATCTTACGGGTGAACAGGGAGTTATCCGAAAGATGGTAGAAAGCGGTACGCTTAATTCTATCATTTTCTGGGGACCGCCGGGAACGGGGAAGACTACTCTTGCGGAGATTATTTCAGAGCAGTCGGGCAGGAAGTTTTTTAAACTCAGTGCTGTGAGTTCTGGCGTGAAGGAGGTAAGGGAAGTCATAGAACAAGCCAAACAGCAGAATCTTTTTAGCGGAAAAAGCCCGATCTTATTCATTGATGAAATTCATCGTTTTAATAAAAGTCAGCAGGACAGCCTTCTTCATGCCGTAGAAAAAGGCTGGATTATTCTGATTGGGGCTACCACAGAAAACCCAAGTTTTGAGGTCGTTTCGGCATTGCTTTCCCGCTGTCAGGTTTATACTTTGAGTTCTTTATCTTATGAAAAATTAGAAGAACTTTTGGAAATAGCTGTTCGTAGATATAATCAAGATACTGGGAAACAATTCGTTATCAAAGAAAAAGAAGCATTGATACAATATTCCGGCGGAGATGCCAGAAAGCTTATTAACTCTTTGGAACTGGTTCTAAATCAGTTTTTAACAGAAAATAGAACGGAAATTACGAATGAACAGGTGCTTTCTGTTTTGCAGGAAAATATGGCGCTGTATGACAAGAATGGCGAGCAGCATTATGATATTATTTCGGCGTTTATAAAGTCTATCCGCGGTTCAGACCCTAATGCGGCGGTTTACTGGCTTGCGCGGATGCTGGTAGGCGGTGAGGATATCAAATTCATAGCACGGCGGCTGCTTATTTTGGCTTCAGAAGATATCGGTTTGGCCAATCCTAATGCGCTGAATGTTGCCAACCAATGTTTTCAAGCAGTAAATGTTATCGGCAATCCTGAAGCACGAATTATACTCAGTGAATGTGCTGTTTATCTGGCAGTTTCACCGAAGAGCAATTCAACTTATTCTGCGATAAATGAGGCTATGGAAATAGTGAAAAAAACAGGAAATCTCCCTGTGCCGCTGCATCTTAGAAATGCACCGACTAAACTAATGAAAGACATGGGCTATGGAAAAAACTACCAATATGCCCATAGCTACAAAGGGAATTTTGTGGATCAAGAATTTCTGCCAAAGGAACTTTCAGGGACTAAATTTTATACGCCTGGTGAAAACTCCACAGAAAATAAAATTTTAGAGGAATTAAAGAAAAAATGGCGAAAATATTATAAATAGGCTTGGAATTGACAAGATTTTTATAATTTTGCAAAAAAATAAATTTTAAGAAAATGGCAGGAAAGATTACATTTACAATGATTAAGCCAGATGCAGTAGCAGACGGGCATATCGGAGCGATTTTAGGAAAAATTTCAGAAGCTGGATTTAAAATTAAAGCAATGAAACTTACTCAGCTTACAGTAGCTGATGCTAAAAAATTCTATGAAGTTCATGCAGAGAGACCTTTCTATGGAGAATTAGTAGAATTCATGTCTTCTGGGCCTATCGTAGCAGCTGTTTTGGAAAAAGACAACGCGGTAGAAGATTTCAGAAAATTGATCGGTGCTACTAACCCAGCAGAAGCAGCAGAAGGAACTATCAGAAAAATGTTCGCAAGAAGCGTAGGAGAAAACGCTGTTCATGGTTCTGACTCTGATGAAAACGCGCAGATAGAAGCAGCATTCCACTTCTCAGGAAGAGAAATTTTCTAATTAAACAAATAAAAAAGATTACCGTTCGGTAATCTTTTTTTATTTTATTAAAAATCTAAGTAAAAAGAATTGATATCAAAGAAATAGCTGACTATGGTTCCGTCGGGTTTTTGCACTTTTAGTTCATCATAGTAGGATTTTCCTTTGTTTATCAATGCTTGGCTTATAACCTTGCAGCCTTCGCAGTTTTCTCTGATGTATTGGTATTCTTCTGGTACACTGTTTACTTTTATGGGATTGGAAATAGAAAGTCCCAGTTCACCTTTTTTATTGTCTTTTTGGGAAGGCACGGCTGAGCAAGAAAGCGCAGCAAAATAAACTAAAAAAGCAAATAAAAATTTTAGATTTTTCATAATGATTAAGTATTAAATATTAAAAATTCCTTTATTTCATATAATGTATTTCAATCAAATTGGACTAGAGAATATATAAACTATTTGCTCTCTATTGTCCTAAGGGCTTTCTTTATAATGTATTTTGTCTCTCTCGTAGGACTTGATTTTTCCCAATTTCTGCATATTTCTATTACAAAATCGGGTCGGGTTTTGCTGGCATCATTTAGCCAATTCCCTACACTATCTTGCACATATTTAGAATTATCAGATTTTAATTTATCTAGTATAGGCAGATACATTTCTGGTTTTTCTTTTAATGTTTCTATATGTGAACACCAAACCCCTCTTGGTCGTAATGCTTCTGTACTGAAACGGCGTATGTTTTCCTCTTCATTTTCAGCCCAATGAGATAAAAAAGAAATAGAAAAATCCAAATTATTGCTCATTTCTGGGCGTAAAGCCATCCAAATAATCTCTCGAACACCAAAATGATTATCATTTACCAGTGTTTTCAACCGATATAGTTTTTCTTCCAAGGAAATACCTGTATGCAGCGCCATAAAATAGCAAGCATAACATCTCAGAGAATCAGATAGATGCGAGCTTAATTGTTCAAACAGGATATCATATTGTTTGGTATTTACAAATTTTTCATATAAAAATGTTCCTACAATTTTAATTGTATTCATTGTTGAAGGTTTCTTCTGGCTATTGATTTGAATAATTAATTCATTAATCATATTTTTATCAATAGCCAAAGCAGGAAAAGTTGTTTTTATAAGTTGAGAATGGTCTATTGCCAGCCATTCTGTAAGATTTACAGTTTCAATACAACCATTATTTAATAAGGTAAGAACCTCTATAGGAATTTCACCAGCCTTTTTAGCTCCTTTTCGCTTTTTAATAGCATCTATATTCATGCACTATCTGTAGTTTTATAAACAAGAACAAATTTACATTTATTTCTCTCAAAAATACAAAAAATCAGTATTATAGAGTTTCTCTTTTTTAGAATTAAAATGATAACCAAGTCCTATGAGGAAAATTTTTTGATTAAGATTTACTTTCATCTTTTCTAAATTTAGAGAAACAGGGGAAGTAATATTAAAGTGATATCCGAAATCTAGAAAAAATTTTTTTTTGAAAGGAAATAGAGCAAATCCTGTAACTCCTTTCATACTAATAATACTATAGTTGTTAACAAGATTGTCATTTATAGTGGTCGTATTATTGCCACTATCTGTTGAAGGAGGAGAGGAGGGAGAGGTTCTTTTCTGTATATCTTCAGTTAATTTACCATAGAAAATGATAGAGGGTTTTAGTCCTGCATATAGTTTAATAAAATCAGTTTTGTATACAAAATTGGTTTCTAAATCTATGTGATAAACAGTTAGTTTATAGCTTGAATAGCGATATTTTTCTAAAAAATCAGGTACGCTGGTTTTAGGGGGTATATAATTATTAATTTTTCCACCAGATTCAATGATTTTTATATTAGTTTGTAATAAAAAATTGTTCTTATAAATATTAAATTCTTTTCCTACACCTATGAACATTCCTGTTTTGACTCCAGAAAGCAGTTTTATACTAGTGCTGTTAGATGATGCTGTAACACGGGAAAGAGAGGCTCCAGCCGTGATAAATGAAGTGTTTTGACCATTTGAAAGACTGAATCCTAAAATGAAGATTAAAAGTATGTATTTTTTCATAAAAATAAAAATACAAAAAGGCTACTATCTGATAGTAACCTTTTCATTATGTGGTAACTTAGGTTGTTACTTGAATTTATATCCAACTCCTAATTGGAAAAATCTCTGTTTAGCAGTTACTAAATCATTGAAATTTTTATTTAGAGATGAAAGTCCAAAATTATACTTTCCATCAATAAAAATTCTGTTGCTAAATGTATATTCAGCACCTACATGAAGACCAAAATCAACAGTAGCCAAATAATTTTTTGCAAAAGAATCAATATTTATGCCTTCTTCTCTTTCAAAAACAGCTTTTACATCTACACCATCAACTTCTGCTTTAGTTTTAATTCCTGTAATAAAGTTTAAGTTAAAACCACCTAAAACAGAGAATTTATTAAATGAATATTTTAGAGAGAAAGGAACAGAAATTTCATGTAAAGTGATGTTTCCTTTTGCTTTGTTAACTCCATTCAAATCAAAATCAACTAACAAATCATTATAAGCATTAGGTATTTTACTAAAATCTGCATTAACTCTTGCACCAAGATTGTTGTAAAGAACTTCCCCTTGAATGCTTAAATTATTACCAAATCCATATTCAGCAACCCCGCCAACATAAAATCCAGATCTGTTTCCTAATAGAGCTTGTGCGCTGATAGCAGGAGAACTTACACTGATATTGGATAAATTGTATCCGGCTTTTACTCCATACTTAAACTGTGCACTAGCCATCCCAAAGATTGATATTGCACCAATCAATAAAAACTTTTTCATAATTGATATACATTAAAATTTAAAACTCCGCGAAGATAATACAAAAGATGAAATTGGCAAAATTTTTTAAATAAAATTAGTACATTTAGCTTTTTAAAACTTATTTTTGTATTCTATTTTATTTTTATGATAAAGAGTATTCCTATAGAGCGGATTTTGTTTTTGGATATTGAAACGGTTCCTCAAGTTGGAAACTGGAATGAAGTCCCTGAAGAAGAAAAAAATCTTTGGGATAAGAAAACTCTGCGACAGCGCGGAGAAGATGTTTCAGCAGCGGATTTCTATCAGGAAAGGGCTGGAATTATGGCGGAATTTGGCAAAATTATCTGTATTTCTGTGGGAATGCTGGAAAAAGATAATTGTT
>CAUQHD010000038.1:0-12382 GCA_963517805.1 uncultured Flavobacteriaceae bacterium
CCCACATACCATCCACGGAAAGCCTCCCTGAAATAATACCTGCCCTCCATATGTCCCATATACACCTGCATGTGTCTGCCCGCAAAGGTCTTCCATGGGGAAATAAACACATCGCCCTGAAGGGTAAACTTAGAAGAAAGCTGATATTCCAACCCAAAATTGGGCATAAGCACGGCTAAAGAGAGAATATTTCCTTTGACATAAAGGGCTTTCTTAGCAGTATTTTCCTGCGCCGGCGAAAGAGCAAGCAGGAGCAGAAGATTTAGGATAAATATTTTTTTCATAAGGGTGCAAAGGTAATGATTTTTTACCAAAGAATATTCCCCCAACTTTTTGGGCAGAACAAAATTTTATTATTTTTGCGCCATTAATTTTTAATTTTAACCAAAATGGAAATACAACAAAAAACCATCGGCGAATATGTAGCGGAAAATTTCCGCACAGCAGCTGTTTTCAAAAAATATGGGATAAATTTCTGCTGCAAAGGCGGCAGAACAATAGAAGAAACCTGCAAAATGAAGGACTTAGACCCTGCTCCCATCTACGAAGACCTGGAAAACACTCCACAGGGAACAGCAGAGGAAAATGATTTTAATAGTTGGTCACTTACCCAATTAGCTGATTACATCAAGGAAGTTCACCACGAATATATTCAGGAGAAATCTATCTACCTGCTTCAGTTTTTGGATAAACTCTGCCGAGTTCACGGTGAGAGACATCCAGAATTGTTCAAAATCAATGAACTATTCACCCTTTCTTCACAAAATCTCATCGTACACCTGAGAGATGCCGAGGAAAAACTTTTCCCATACATCAGAGAAAAAGAGCAGAACTCTGAGATTGCATTCGGTGGAGATTTACAGGCTTACATAGAAAAACTACAGGCAGTCTATCAAACAGAAAAGGAAAGATTTGAGGAGATTGCGAGAGTTTCGGATGATTTCACGCCTCCCGAAGGTGCCTGCACTACATACAGAGTTACATTCCAGATGCTCAATGAGTTTGATGAATATCTACAACTCTACATTCATCTTGAAAACAACATCCTTTTTCCAAAACTTCTTAAATTATAATAAAAACGCCTTTAAAAGGGCGTTTTTTTTGTTTTTTATATATTTTTTTTAAATTTGTAATCATATATCCTAATTTATTAGGGATATGAAGAAAATAAGATTCTAAAAAAGAAATAAAAATAAATAAGAATAAATCATATATGACAAAGAAGAAAATAAATACTTTCATAGGTTCCATTGGAGCTTTTATTGGAATTGCTGTGTTTATCGCTTATATTCCACAAATTATCGCAAATTTACAGGGAGAAAAAGGACAGCCATGGCAGCCTTTATTTGCTTCCATTTCTTGTTTGATTTGGGTTATTTATGGCTGGACAAAGGAGCCGAAAAAAGATTATATCTTAATTATACCAAATGCTACGGGGGTTATCTTAGGTTTTTTAACATTCTTGACTTCTTTTTAAAAGTCATCTGACAGGTTTTTCCTATTTTATAAGACATTGTTTTAAGTATTTTTTTAGAGCTTTTACGCTCTCTCCGTTGAGTTTCTGTTTATAGCGTATGATTTTCTGAGCCATAGGATTACTTTTACTGTATTTTTTATTTACCTCATTATAGTTGCCCTTATTTTGGAAATATTTCTCAAAGAAAAATAACGCTTGCCTCCTCCATTCCACTAGTTATCGTAGTTATGGGAGTAAGTATTTTGAGTATTAAAGATAATTTTTGAAATCAATTATATACATCAGAAAAAAACTACAGGCAGTCTATCAAACAGAAAAGGAAAGATTTGAGGAGATTGCAAGGGTTTCGGATGATTTCACGCCTCCCGAAGGTGCCTGCACCACATACAGAGTTACATTCCAGATGCTCAATGAGTTTGATGAATATCTACAACTATACATCCATCTTGAAAACAACATCCTTTTTCCAAAACTTCTCAAATTACAATAAAAAAACGCCTTTTTAAAGGGCGTTTTTTATATTTTAATCTTACTTTAAAATTTTAACTTTACTAAGCCTAAGTATCATCGGAAATGTAAAAATCACAAACCAAATCATCACATTTCTCGGAAATATATGATACTTCATATTAAGCCCATAAAGCACTAAAGAATAGACCAAACACAGAATGGCAAGACGGCTATCTACCTGCTGATTAGAATATCTATAAATATGCTCCTTCTTTATTTTGGCTAAATCCTCTCTATAATTTCCTCCTTTACTAGGAAGAAACCTGAAAATTAGTGCAGCATTCTGAACAAAATACACCGATGAAATCCCCAATAAAAAATACTGCATCGCTAAGATAAAATTTTCAGAAAACAATTTTGAAGATTCCAAATCTCCTTTATTATAGACCTTATAAATATTATCTATGGAAAAAACGAGTATAATAATCGTACTCCAAATACTCAATGTTAATCTATGTTTTTTTGTCAATTTTATATCGGTAAGTATATAAAATATGGATACCAAAGAAGAAAAAACGACAAAAACAGCAAGAAAAACTAAAAATTTATTGTCAAAATCACTAAACAAACCAACATCCAAACACCAGTACAGCATAGATATTGACAATAGCAATGTAATTCCTTCCGTGAGTTTGGCGGTTATCTTTTCCTTATATTTCGTGATAAATAACAGCGAAAACACCAACAAAAATGCATACGGCCACAGCATGATATGCGTTTCAAAATTATACACTCTTTCTCTTTTCCCTGGTAAAAAGCTAAGAAAACTCGCCAAATAAGAAATAAGAAAGTTTTTAGTTATTATTTTCCAATCTTTACAAATTCTAAAACTCTCTATTATCGCCCCAATAAATAAAGCTATAACACTGACAGGTAATAATTTACGCTCACTTGCGGAAATTCTAAATCCTATATAAATAGTAAATCCAATAATAAGCCCAACTAAAAGAGCTATTCCTATTTTATACCAAATACCTGCTATTTTTACATCTCTTTCTTTCAAGGACAATGAAATATAATGGTAAAAACCAACAATAATAGCCCCAACCAACATAATAAAAGCTAGCATAAATCTTCCTATTTTTAAAAGAATCAAATTTAATCATTTATTTGATTGGTTTTTCCTATTTTTGCGGAATTATTTTCCTAAAAATGGGAAAAATGGACAAATTTTAAAACCATCTAAACAATGAGTGATACACTAAAAGGGTATTTATTTGCCCTCGTTTCGGCGCTTACTTACGGAATGATTCCGCTTTTTATGATTCCACTGAAAAAATGGGGATTTTTCTCTGTAGATACAGCCTTATTTTATCGGTTCTTGATTGCGGCAATTCTGATTTTGGGATATTTGGTTTTCTATCAAAAAGAAAGCGTAAAAATCAATTTAAAAGAAGGTATTATTTTTAGTATTTTAGGACTTTTCTACGCACTCTCGGCGGAGTTTCTGTTTATAGCGTATGATTTTCTGAGCCCTGGGATTGCATCTACTATATTTTTCATTTATCCCATTATGGTTGCCCTTATTTTGGGAATATTTTTTAAAGAAAAAATAACGCTTGCCACCACCATTTCGCTGGTTATTGTAGTCGTGGGAGTGGGTCTTTTAAGCATTAAAGATAATTTTGAAATCAATTACATCGGACTTTTCGTTTCGCTGCTGGGCGCATTGATGTATGCTCTGTATATGATTATTGTTAATAAAACTAAAATCAAAGCCTCTGGCGTGAAAGTTTCTTTTTATTCAATGGTATTCGCATCATTGTTTTTCCTCGTTAAAACACTTGTTTTAGGAAATAGTGTCGCTATTCCTTCTCTGGAAATCGGCACTCATTTGGCTTTATTTTCGCTGATAACTACTGCTTTATCTGTGGTTTCGCTGGTTTATGCCATTAAATTTATTGGTTCTACACCTACTGCCATTATGGGAGCTGTAGAACCTGTGGTAGCCGTGATGATAAGCGTGGGACTATTTGATGAAACCTTGACTTTCTCACTGATTGCGGGTGTAATTATCATCATCTCTGGTGTTTTGATAGATGTAGTTTTCAACAAGAAATAATAAAAAAAGCTCCTTCAAAAAGGAGCTTTTTCTTTTTATAATTCTAATGCTTTTTTCTCTGCATTGGCTAAGCCGTCTAAGTTTTTCCCGCCCGCAGTCGCAAAGCCTGGGTTTCCACCACCGCCGCCTTGGATTTCTTTCGCTAGGTCTTTCACGATGTTTCCTGCATGATATTTATCCTCAATATCAGCCGAAACCCCTACTGTAAGCATCGGTTTTTCCCCAGCATCAGAAAGGATAACTACCACAGACTGCGGAACTTCTTTTTTCAGCTGGAAGACTATATCTTTCACTGTTCCTGCATCCAGAGATGTTCTTTTTACCAAAAGTTTTTTGTCGCCTTTGTCTAGGAAATCGTTCTTCCAGTTTTGGATTTCTCCTTTTGCTTTTTCTTTTTTCAAAGCTTCTATTTCGGCTTTCAGAACATTATTTTCTTCCAATAATTTTTCTACTTGTTTTACCAAATCTTTGGATTTTAGTAGTTCTGAAAGTTTATCCGCTTGTTCTTCCAAATCAGAGAAATACTGTCTCACTCTATCTCTCGTAATGGCTTCCACACGGCGGATTCCTGCTGCTACTGCTCCTTCGGAAACGATTTTGAAATACCAAATATCCGATGTATTTTTCACATGCGTTCCACCACAAAGTTCTTTACTTTCTCCAAACTGAATCATACGAACTCTGTCTCCGTATTTCTCTCCAAAAAGCGCCATCGCACCAGCATCCATCGCCTGCTGCATAGTAATATTTCTATGCTCTTGAAGATCTATTTTCTGGTGAATGCGGTCATTTACTCTTTTTTCTACTTCGCAAATTTCCTCATCAGTCATTTTTTGGAAATGAGAAAAATCAAATCTCAAAGACTGCGTATCTACACGAGAACCTCTCTGCTCCACATGCGTTCCTAGAACCTCTCTAAGAGCCTGATGCAGCAAGTGCGTAGCCGAGTGATTCGCCTCTGCAAGGATTCTTCCCTTTACTTCCGCATTAAAAGGTTCATATATATTCATCGGTAAAGTTTCCGAAAGATGAATTATCAGGTTATTTTCTTTCTTAGTATCAATGATATAGGTAACATCACCATTTGCAGAAACCAAAAGACCCTTGTCTCCTACCTGCCCTCCTCCTTCTGGATAAAACGGAGTAACATTAAACACCAAATGATAAAGCGTTCCGTCCTTTTGGCTTTCTACTTTTCTGTATTTGGTCACACGAACGATTCCCTCCAAAGTATCATACCCGATGAATTCTTCCTCATCATCCTCGCGAAGAACCACCCAGTCATCAGTTTTCATCTGTGCCGCAGCACGAGAGCGTTCTTTTTGTTTTTGTAATTCCTCTTCAAAGCCTTTTTCATCCAAAGTGAAACCTTTCTCTGTGAGGATAAGCGCCGTAAGGTCTATCGGGAAACCATAAGTGTCATACAGCTCAAACGCCTTGCTTCCAGAAATCACTTTTTCAGTCGCGTTATTCATCATCGTATCCAACATGAGAAGCCCTTGTTCCAGAGTTCTCAAGAATGAATTTTCCTCTTCTTTTATCACATTTTTAATCAATTCATACTGCTTGTCCAGCTCTGGGAAAGCTCCTCCCATCTGCTGAGCAAGTGTAGCCACCAATTTGTAAATAAATGGTTCTTTCTGCCCTAGGAAAGTAAATGCGTAGCGGATCGCCCTTCTCAAAATTCTTCTGATAACATATCCTGCTCCACCATTAGAAGGAAGCTGCCCGTCAGCGATAGCAAAAGAAACCGCACGAATGTGGTCTACAATCACACGAATGGCTATATCCTTTTCATCATCCAGTTTTCCTGTATATTTTTTCCCTGAAAACTCCTCTACTTTTTCTATCAAAGGCGTGAAAACATCCGTATCATAGTTAGAAGATTTCCCCTGAAGTGCCATACAAAGACGCTCAAAGCCCATCCCTGTATCCACATTCTGTTTTGGTAATTTTTCTAATGAACCGTCTGCTTTTCGGTTGAACTCCATAAATACAAGATTCCAAATCTCTACAACCTGCGGATGGTCATTATTTACCAAATCTTTTCCTGAAACTCTGGCTTTTTCATCTTCACTTCTCAAATCCACATGAATTTCGGAACATGGTCCACATGGCCCCTGCTCACCCATTTCCCAGAAATTATCTTTTTTGTTTCCGTTTATTATTCGGCTTTCATCGATATGTTCTTTCCAAAAATCGTATGCATCTTGGTCTCTTTCCAAGTTTTCGGAAGCATCTCCTTCGAAAATCGTTACATACAGATTTTCTTTCGGTATTTTATAAACTTCGGTCAAAAGTTCCCACGCCCAAGCAATCGCTTCTTTTTTGAAATAATCCCCAAAAGACCAGTTCCCCAGCATCTCGAACATTGTGTGATGGTAAGTATCACGCCCCACATCGTCCAAATCATTATGCTTTCCTGAAACTCTCAAACACTTTTGTGTATCAGCTACACGGACGGATTTCGGTTCTTTGTATCCGAGGAAAAAGTCCTTAAACTGGGTCATCCCCGAATTGGAGAACATCAGCGTAGGGTCATCTTTCAAAACGATAGGTGCAGAAGGCACTATCTCATGCTCTTTGTTTTTAAAAAATTCTAAAAATTTCTGGCGTATTTCTTTTGAAGTCATATTTTTAAATTAAAATTTTTAATGATTGGCAAATTTAAATATTTTTTCTTTACTCCCAGCCAAAAAAGCACGGGCAGAGCCAAGTTTTATATCGGTATATTCATTTTATTTCTTTCGGATGAGCCACAGCCCGATGAAGGTAAGCAATCCATTGATAATCAATAATTCTAAACCAATTTTAAATTCACCGAAAATATCCGATTGGTATTTGTCTATCAAGAAAGAAAGCGTAGGAGCTATGATGCAGATATACGGCACCAAATGATCTTTTACTTTATATTTGGTAAAAATCCCAAAAGCAAACAAACCAAGCAGCGGCCCGTAAGTAAAGCCTGCCAATTTTAGGATAAGTCCAATCATAGAGGCATCATCTATCCACTTGAAAACCATCACCATAACGAGGAAAGAAATCGTTACCAAAATATGCACTTTCTTTCTGAAAGTTTCTTTTTTGGCGTGAGCCCAGTCCTTATCTTTAATTCCGAAAATATCAATACAAATAGAAGAAGTAAGCGCCGTCATCGCCCCATCAGCACTGGAACAAAAGGCTGAAATAAGCCCAATAATGAAAGTCACCCCTATCAGCGGAGACATATATTCCAAAGCCGCTGTAGGAAACAGCCTGTCCTTCACCGCAGTGATGTTTTTCTGTTCCGCGAACAAATGAAGCATTCCGCCCATATAAAGGAACAGAGTAATCATCCCCAGTAGGATAAAAGTGAGCACCAGCATATTTTTTTGGCTGTCTTTTAGGTTAGAAACAGAGATATTTTTCTGCATCATATCTTGGTCTATCCCTGTCATCGCAATGGTAATGAACGCCCCTGCCAAAATCTGCTTCACAAAGAAACTGCCATTCATCACATTTGTATCAAAAACACGAAGATAGCCCCTTTCGTTCATCATAGAAAGACTTTCAGAGAAACTGATATTCATATGATGAAGGATATAAATTACCGTAGCCACCAAGCCCAAAAGCATAGCTGTGGTCTGGATAGTATCTGTCCAAATGATGGTTTTCACGCCGCCTTTGTAAGTGTAAAGGATAATCATCAAAAGAGTGAGCAAAGTCGTAAGCCAAAACGGAACACCAAAACTATCCAAAATCATTACCTGTAATATATTTACCGCTAAATAAACCCTCGCCGTAGCACCCACCAGTTTAGAAACGATGAAGATAATCGCCCCTGATTTATAGGTACTTTCGCCCATTCGCTCTTGGAGATAAGTATAGATGGAGGTAAGGTGCATTTTGTAATAAATCGGCAGCAGAATATACGCCACCACGATATAACCTATAATATAGCCGAAAGTAATCTGCAGATACTGGAATCCATCCGTCCCCACCGTTCCTGGCACACTCACAAAAGTAACCCCAGAAAGTGTAGAACCTATCATCCCGAAAGCCACCAATTTCCAGTTTCCAGAGCGGTTTCCTATGAAGAAACTATCATTGTCACTCCCCTCGCTGGTAATCCAAGATATCAGCATCAAAAGCCCAAAATATCCAATAACAATATACAAAAGTAATAATGGCGAAAGCATACTATTTTTTATTTCTAATTATATTTTACTTTTTAAAATCTTCCTTTAAAATGGAATACCGAACGAAATCCAAGAATTTTCCGTTTTTATAGATTTCCTGTTTGAGGACAGCCTCCTGTTTCATTCCGCTTTTCTCCATCACTCGCCCTGAAGCAGGATTGTGCGGAAAGAAATTAGCAAACATTTTATTTAGATTTAAGACTTTAAATCCAAAAGCCAGCACCTCCGCCATGGCTTCTGTCACATAACCTTTGTTCCAAAATTCTTTCCCCAGCCAATAGCCGATTTCCGCCTTTTGATTGGCTTTATCCCAGTGATGAATCCCTATAAGCCCCATTATCAAGCCGTTTTCTTTATTTCGGATAGCAAAAACAAAGTCCGTTTCGTTCTCAAAACCTTTGTCCACTACCTCGTGGATTAAAAACTCGGCATCTGCCTCCTTGTAGGGATAGGGCATGTTTGCGGTGTTTTCTGAATAAACCTTATCAGAATCCAGATAATGAATGATGTGCTGCATATCGCCCTCCACAGGACGGCTGAGAATGAGCCTTTCAGTAGTCAAAACAGGAAATTCCTTTTTCATAATCTTTTTGGATAAAACCACATTGGCAAAAGTAATAAAAAAAGTATTGAAAAAGCTAATAAAGTCGGTTTTATGCGATTGAAAGCTGTTTTATAGACAGCTGACGGGGTTTAAAACTCCTTCGTTGGGGTTGTTTTGAGATATTTTGGGGTTCGGAACCGAAAATTTGGGGTTAAAGACCTCATCGGTGGGGTTCAGAACCGAAAATTTGGAGTTGAAGACCGCATCGGTGGGGTTCGGAACCGGAAAATTGGGGTTAAAGACCGCATCAATGGGGTTCAGAACCGAAAATTTGGAGTTAAAGACCGCATCAATGGGGTTCGGAACCGGAAAATTGGAGTTAAAGACCGCATCAATGGGGTTTGGAACCGGAAAATTAGAGTTAAAGACCGCATCGGTGGGGTAAATATTATCTTTTAATCTTCTTTAATAAAACATATATCAGTATCCAACATATCATGAGCATTAGGACTTGCGGAATGATGATACACCACACAGAAGCGCTGCTATACATACAAACAAAGAGTAAAAAATTGACAGGAAGGGTAATAATAAACATGGGAAACCATAAGAAATGATTATAGCCGAAACCCAGCATCTGATACTTAGGATAGGCTGACATTACAGTAACTGTCCCCAGCAAAACATATATAAAACTTATAATAAAGGATTGTGTAAGTATTTTCTTATCTCTCATTTTTGATATGATTTACAAAAATAAAAGAGCCCTGCCTTTTGGCACGACTCTTTGTTATTTATATTCTTTCTTTTATAATTTCATCTATTATCTCAGGATTGATAAGTGTAGAAGTGTCCCCGAAATCATTATCCTTGCCTTCGGCTATTTTTCTTAGGATACGCCTTACAATCTTCCCTGAACGGGTTTTCGGCAGTGCAGAAACAAACTGAATTTTATCCAGCTTCGCGATAGGCCCCACTTGGTCAGAAATCAATTGGTTAATCTCCCTGCGGACTCTATCTCTGTTTCTATCTTCGCTGACCTCCTTTAAAATCACATATCCATAGAGGGCGTTTCCTTTTATCTCGTGCGGATAGCCTACTATTGCACTTTCTGCCACAGACTGGTGCTCATTCACTGCATCTTCTATCGGTGCTGTACCCAGATTATGCCCTGATACGATGATGACATCATCCACTCGACCTGTAATTCTGTAATATCCTACCTCATCTCTCAGAGCTGCATCTCCTGTGAAAAACTTCCCTGGGAAAGCCGAGAAATAAGTTTCGCGATATCTTTCGTGGTCGCCCCATATTGTCCTTGCAATAGACGGCCAAGGTAATTTGATGCAAAGATTTCCTTCCACCTGATTTCCAGAAATTTCGTTTTTCTGCTCATCCATCAGCACAGGCTGAACCCCTGGCAGCGGAAGTGTGGCATACATAGGCTTTGTAGGAGTAATGAATGCCAATGGAGAAATCAGAATCCCCCCTGTTTCGGTCTGCCACCAAGTGTCCACTATTGGGCATCTTTTTTTACCTACATTGTCATTATACCAGCGCCAAGCCTCATCGTTAATAGGCTCTCCCACCGTTCCAATTACTCTGAGCGAACTCAAATCATGTTTTTCCACCCATTCTGCGCTCTCCTTCTCCAAAGAACGAATAGCAGTAGGCGCTGTATAGAAATGAGTAATCTTATGTTTTGCTATAGTCTGCCAGAATCTATCAGGATTCGGATAAGTAGGAATCCCTTCAAAAATGACAGTCGTAGCGCCATTTACCAATGCTCCATACACAGCATAAGAATGTCCTGTAATCCAACCTATATCAGCAGTACACCAGAACACATCATTTTCTCTATAATTAAATACATTTTTAAAAGTATAACCCGTGTAGACCATATAGCCGCCACAAGTGTGAAGCATTCCTTTTGGTTTTCCTGTAGAACCTGATGTATAAAGGATAAACAAAGGATCTTCTGCATCCATGATTTCAAAAGAATTATCTACTTCAGCTTTATCCAAAAGCTCTTGAAGCCAAAAATCTCTCCCTTCTTTCATAGTAACTTGGCATCCTGTTCGTTTTACAGTCAGCACTTTTTCTACACTTGGGCAGTTTTCTAATGCTTCATCTACGATACCTTTAAGCTCTATTTTTTTACTCCCTCTGTAGCTTCCATCAGAGCAGATGACCAATTTACATTCACAGTCATTGATTCTAGAAGCAAGTGCCGCTGAAGAAAACCCAGCAAAAACCACCACATGAACAGCGCCAATTCTTGCACAAGCCAGCATAGCTATCGGCAGCTCTACCACCATCGGAAGGTAAATGCAGACTCTGTCGCCCTTTTTCACTCCTTGACTACGAAGAACAGCCGCCATCTTCCCTACTCTTTCATGGAGTCCTTTGTAAGAAAGCTTAATTGCTTCCTCATCAGGGCTGTTTGGCTCCCAGATGATTGCTATTTTATCAGGATTTTCCGCTAAATGGCGGTCGATACAGTTCTCTGTAATATTGAGTTTTGCATTCTTAAACCATTCTATTTTAGCATTATGCACATCATATTCCAGCACACTATCCCATTTTTTGTTCCAGATAAAATTTTTATCTGCTATCTGTTCCCAAAACCTTTCAGGGTCATGTACTGATTTTTCGTATTGCTTAAAATATTCTGGCAAACTCCCTATTGTATAATTACTCATCAAAATATTTCTTTTAATAAAATTGATATAAAACCTGTGTTTTTATTTATAATAATCCTAATTCAAATTTAGCTTCCTCGCTCATCATGTCCTTTTCCCATTCTGGCTCGAAGGTTATCTCCACCTTGGATTTTGTAATTCCTTCTATTTCACCTACTTTCTCCTCCACCTCCATCGGAAGGCTCTCCGCCACGGGACAGTTGGGCGTAGTCAGGGTCATCAGCACTTTTGCTTCGCCCTCATCGCTTATCTGCACATCATAAATCAGCCCCAGTTCATATATATCCACAGGAATTTCTGGGTCGTAGATGGTTTTCAGCACCTTTATAACCTCCTCTCCTAACGAAGCGATTTGTTCATCTGTTAATTTCATCTTAAACTCTCTTTTCTCTTTTAATTATGAGATTTAATCAATAAATCTTCCTGTCTCATTTTTCGGAAAACATTTGCCAAAGTTAAAACATCTTTTTCACAATATTCTACTATCCTCTGCAAATCCTTTTCCTGATAATAAATTTCTGCCACCATGGAGCCGTCAATATCATCCTTTGGTGTAGGCACTCCGAAGATATGCGCCATCAGTTCCAAAGAAATAAAACTCTTCCAATCGCCAAATTTCCAAAGTTCCATAGTATCCAAATGCGAAACTTCCCAAGGTTTTTTCCCAAAAGTCTGGAACGGAACAGGCGGCTGAAAACCATTGATAAGCATCCTTCGGGCAATCCACGGAAAATCAAATTCCTTGCCATTATGGGCACAGAGGATTATATTTTGAAGTCTAGGGCTGTTGAAAATAGTTCCAAAATCTTCCAATAATTTTTTCTCATCATCGCCATAGAAAGATTTGATTTTCAAACAATTATCTTTTTCCAGCATTCCCACAGAAATACAGATAATTTTGCCAAATTC
>CAUQHD010000039.1:0-12277 GCA_963517805.1 uncultured Flavobacteriaceae bacterium
AGAAAGGCTGTAGAATCTAAAGTTACATCTAACATTTCTGAATTAGAAGTTTCTTTATCTAGCAAATTGGATAAAATGTTAGAAGATGCTAAATTAGATGTTGCTATGTTCGAAAGATTGAGAACAGGAATTGATAAATTCTCTCATGCGGTAGACCAAATTAACCAAACCGTAGATGTTTCTGCTTCTACTCATAAGTATAACGAGCAGCTTTCATTGGCAGCTAACCATTTAGAAAGCATCAACGCATTGTATACATTGCAATTAGAGCATGGAAGAAAACAATCTGAGTTCAGCCAAAAATATGTGGATGATATCCAAAAATCAGCTGAACAATCAGAGAAATTTAACGAGGAATTAAAAGGGTTGACTGCAAATCTTAATAGTTTGAATAGAGTTTATGGAGGTATGCTAACAGCGATGAAGGCTTAATTTCTTATTGTGATTTTTAAATAATTTTAACTCAAAAAAAATTAAAAAATGGCAAAAGAGAAATTATCACCCCGTCAGAAGATGATCAACCTGATGTACTTGGTTTTCATCTGTATGTTGGCGATGCAGATAGACCAAGAGATAATCAGATCTTACTTTGACACAACTGAATCTTTGAAAGAATCAAGGGAAATTACAGAGTCTAAAAACGACAAAATCCTTGAACACACGCTCAAAGCTAAAGCTGAAACTAATGAAGCAATGGCTGAGAATTATAAAATCTACCAAGGGTTAGAGGAAAACATTGATAAATTGGTTGGTTTTATAGATGGTCTTAAGAGTGACTTGAAAAAGGAAGCTGAGTATGACGAAAATCAGAAGAACAATGTTGAGGAAAATTTCAATGCATTGAACAATACGCAGCCTTCTACAAATATGTTTTTTGATTCTGGTGAGGAAGAAACTCCTTCTCAAGTAGCAAAAGATTTGAAAGCTAAAATAGATGCTGTTAGAAATCTTGTTAATCAATCTTTTGCAAAATCAGAAGACCCTCAAATGAAGAGTATTGTGGATAGAGCAAATGTTTCATTGGTTACAGAGTTTCCTAAAGGAGAGCTTAGAAATGGAAAGAATTGGTTATCATATAAGTTTTATAATCAGCCGTTGATTGCAGCATTATCAAACTTGGAAGTTATCCAATCTGAGGCTAGAAACTTGCAGTCAGATGTTTTGGCTTTAATGCTTCAAGAGAAAGTAGATGCTGATATTCAGTTCAATGCTTATGAAGCGTTTGTAGCTGGTCCTACAGTTGTTGTACAGGGACAGCCTGCAGAAGCAAAGGTATTTATTGGAACATATTCTAATGACCCTAATATCTCTTTTACGGGAGTAGATAGACATGCAAATGGAGTGGGTATTAAAAACTTAGGAGCGAGTGGAGTAGGTGAACATGTATTTAGTGGTACAATATCTTATAAAAACTCAAAAGGAGAAACAGTTCCTTTACCATTTAAGCATAATTATAGTGTAATTGCAGGAACTCAAGAAGTAAAACTGCAAAGTGGAGCTATAGTTTCAGCGGATAAGATGAATGTATTATATAGAGGTGTTTCTAACCCTATTTCTGCATCTATGTTAGGTGTTGATAACTCTACAGTAACTCTTTCTGCATCAGGAGCAAGTGTTTCAGGAGGAAAAGGAAAATGGAATGTAACACCAGGTGCGGGAAATATTGTAAATATCACAGTTTCGGGTAGACAACCTAATGGAAAAACAGTTTCGCAGAAGTTTGAGTTTAGAGTGAAAAGCGTACCTGCGCCACAAGGACAGATTAGAAATCAAAATGTAATTTCTATGCCTGCAAGTTCTATTGCTAACCAAGTGGTTTCTTGTGCAATTCCTGATTTTGATTTCCCAGTATCTTTCCAAGTGACAGGGTTCAGCTTTAAAGTGCCTGGAAGAGCAGCTACTTATGTAAGCGGAAATTCAATGAGTTCAGTAGCAGCACTTACAAAGAATTTGAGAGCAGGAGATATATGCTATGTTTTTGGAATTCAAGCGACTGCTAAAGGCTTAGGAGGTCAAATGCTTAAAAACATTAGCCCGATTGTAATTAATGTACAATAATAGGTAATTATAATTATTAAGAAAATGAAAAGAATATTATTTGTCTTTTTTGTTTTAGCATTCTTTGCCTCTGCAGATGCGCAAAAGAAAGGAGGCAAAAAGAGGGCTGCTACTAAAAAAACAGCTGTAGCAAAATCAAAAAAGAAGAAAAAAGGAAAAGGAGCTAAAGAAGAGGAGGAGAAACCTGCAGAAGCACCAGCTCCTGTTGTGGTGGAAGTGAAAAAAGAGGAAGAAATCCCTATGGAGCCTATTAACTCTATGAGTATTCTTAATGCAAGCTCTCCAGCAGCATTTAGACACTATAGAAATTTACATCAGGTTAAAAAAGGAGATTCTCTTATTTCCGTGAAAAATACTCCTGTAAAGTATGGGTATGTAGAGGATAAGGATGTTCTTAGAAGTATGGTGGTATGGGAAATTATTGATATGAATGAAAGAATCAATAGACCTTATTACCATAACCAAGATGGTTTGGTTTCTTCTAATAAATCTTTATATCAAATCCTTCTAGATGGAGTTAATGATGGTTCTATCAAGGAAGTGTATGATGATGATTTGTTTACAAGAAGGTTGAATTCTGAAGAGATTAAGAATAGAACTAAGCATGTGAAGTTGAGTGATGCCTATATAGAAAGAATCAATGCTGGTGAAACTATCTCTGAGGAAGAGAAAAAGCAGTATATAGATGTCTACGAGACTAAATCTGAAAATGTAAAAATGCTGAAAATAAAAGGTATATGGTATATTGACCGTAGAGATGGACAAATGAAATACCGCCTTTTAGGTATCGCGGCTATGGGACAGGATCCAGCAATGATGGGCTTGAGAGGTCCAAATGGAGAGCCATTAGCAAATGAAGATGAACTTATCGACTTGTTCTGGATTTTCTATCCAAGCGCAAGAGAAATTCTCGCTAACGCTGTGGTATTCAATAGCAAAAACTTGTCTTCAGATATTACATTTGATGATATTCTGAATGCTAGAAGATTTTCATCTATTATTTACAAATCTGAAAATGGTTTAGGAACAGGTGTAATTAAAGATTATATTCCTAACGATTCTGATGCTCAGTTAGAAGAGAGTGATAGAATTAAAGAACAGATTTTGGAGATGGAGAATGATATGTGGAATTATTAATTTTATTATAATTTTAACATAATAACCTAGGCAAATTTTGCCTAGGTTTTTTATTTTTGTGTTATGAGAGACACAGAATATATCATTGTAGGAGATGGATATGCAGCTTTATTTTTTGCACATCAGTTGTTAAAAGAAAATAAAGATTTTGTTATTTTTTCGGAAGGGAAGAAGAGTGCGTCACAGATTTCGGCAGGGATGATAAATCCTGTGGTATTGAAGCGTTTCACTTCTTTTTGGCTGGCAAAGGAACAGATAGATTTTTTGCATAAAACTCTGTCTGAAATAGAGCAGTATACAGGCAAGAATTATCTGATAAATAAGCCTATCCAAAGGATTTTTCATAATGAGGAAGAAAGAGAACTATGGCAGAAAAAGATGAAAGAAGAAAGCCTTAGACCTTTTCTTCATCCTGTTTTTGAGGAATTAGATGTGGTAAAAAATCCGTTTAGTTCAGGTAGGGTAAATCATTCTGCGAGGCTCGATGTAGAGGCATTCTTTGGAGATATTTTACAATATTTGCAAAAAAACGAATATCTAATAAAAGAAAGATTTGATTACGATGCTCTTGATGTAGAAAACTCTCAGTATAAGGATATTAAGTTTAAAAATATTGTTTTTGCGGAAGGAATAGCGGTAAAGCAGAACCCATATTTTAAAGAAATTCCTATTCATATTAACAAAGGACATCATTTGGTGGTAAATCTCTCTGTGCCGCTGGAGGGAGATTTTACGATTAAGAAAAAACATTTTATTTTTCCATTGGAAAATGGGAAATATTATTACGGAGGAACTTACGATAGGGAAAGAACTGATGAAAATGTGGATGAAGAGGCGAAAGAACAGCTGATGAACGGGCTGTCTCAGTTTTATCCAGAAAAATTCGAAGTGGAGGAAATCAATGTAGGATTTCGTCCTACCGTGGTGGATAGGAGACCTATTTTAGGAAGACATGAAAAGCACAAAAACCTCTATGTTTTCAATGGGCTGGGAGCGAGAGGAATTTTGAATGGATGCTATTTTTCAAAGGAACTTTTTGATTTTATAGAAGGTAAAAAAGACCTGCTTCCCGAGGTGAATTTAACCAGATTTACAGAACAGAAATAAATAAAAATCCCACCATTTGGCGGGATTTATTTTTTGAAATTAGTCAAGGTGGATATTGTCAATCAATCGGACTCCATCGACCAAAACAACGATAAACGCTCGGTAATTCTTTCCATTTTCAATTTTATCTACTTCTTTCAAAGTTTCTTCATCTGCGATGATGAAATATTCCAGCTCAAAATCAGAGTCTTCAAAGGTCTTTTCTACAAAGGTTTTTACATCAGAGAGGCTGGATTTTCTGAACATCTCGTTGGCTTTCACCAAAGTGGCATAGATAAGTTTGGCTTTATCTCTTTGCTCAGGGCTTAGTCTCATATTTCGGGAGCTCATCGCCAGTCCGCTCTCTTCCCTAAAAATAGGCATTCCGACAATGTTGATAGGCAGCTTTAGTTTTTGAACTAATTTTTTGATAATTGCCAGCTGCTGAAAATCTTTGTCGCCGAAATAGGCGTTGTCAGGCTGTACTTGTCTGAAAAGCTCCTCTACCACAGTTCCTACACCATCAAAATGTCCAGGTCTGGATTTTCCTTCCATTTCGTTTTCTAATCCGTCAAAATCGTAGCTTTTTCGCTCTAATCCATTAGGGTAAAGGTCTTCTACGGATGGAGTATAGACTGCATCTACATTTTTTGTTTTTTCTAAAAGGTCAATGTCTGCTTCTATGGTTCGTGGATATTTTTCTAAATCCTCAGGGTTGTTGAACTGAGTAGGATTCACGAAAATAGAAGAAACTACGATATCATTTTCCTTTCTGGCTCTCTCGTAGAGTGAAAGGTGTCCGCCATGCAGCGCGCCCATTGTAGGAGCGAAACCTATTTTTAGCCCTTTGTTTTTGGCGTTAGCGATATAAATTTGTAAATCTTTAGCGTTTCTGATAATTTCCATAATGATAAAATAATATTTGGTAAAATTAGAAAAAATTAAAGTAAAAATTATGCCAAATGAAATATTAAATTTAACTCGTTTTATTGGACTTTATTTTGTAAATTTGTGCAGGTCAAGTTTCAGACCTTAGATAATGAGAAGAAAACTTTAAATTTAATTATAACATCATGTCAAAAATCAAAGTAGGAATCAACGGATTCGGTAGAATTGGGAGTTTAGTTTTCAACGCAATGGTTGAAAGAGATAACATCGAGGTTGTGGGAATTAACGACCTTGTGAATGCTGAATACATGGCGTATATGCTAAAATACGATTCTGTTCACGGGAAATTCGCAGGAGAGGTTTCTGTAGAAGGGAACGACCTTATCGTAAACGGAAAGAGAATAAGAGTAACTTCTGAAAGAGATCCTAACAACTTGAAATGGAATGAAGTAGGTGCGGAATACATCGTAGAATCTACAGGACTTTTCTTAACAAAAGAAACTGCTACTGCCCACCTAAATGCTGGTGCGAAAAAAGTAGTTCTTTCTGCTCCATCAAAAGATGATACGCCAATGTTCGTAATGGGAGTAAACCACAAAGAACTAAAAGCTGACCAAAATATTTTCTCTAACGCTTCTTGTACTACCAACTGTCTTGCGCCATTAGCAAAAGTGGTTCATGACAACTTTGGGATTGTAGAAGGGTTGATGACTACTGTACACGCTACTACAGCTACACAGAGAACTGTGGATGGTCCATCTATAAAAGACTGGAGAGGTGGTCGTTCAGCGTTATTGAACATCATTCCTTCTTCTACAGGTGCTGCTAAAGCGGTAGGAAAAGTGATTCCTTCTCTTAACGGAAAACTGACAGGTATGGCGTTCAGAGTGCCTACTGCTGATGTTTCTGTGGTGGATCTAACAGTAAGATTAGAAAAAGCAACTTCTTACGATGAAATTTCTCAAGCTATCAAATCTGCTTCTGAAAACGAATTAAAAGGAATTTTAGGTTATACAGAAGATCCTGTGGTATCTCAGGACTTTATAGGAGATAAGAGAACATCTATCTTCGATAAAGGAGCAGGAATTATGCTTTCTCCTAACTTCGTGAAGCTGGTATCTTGGTATGACAATGAGACAGGATATTCTAATAAACTGACAGATTTGTTGGCTCATTCAGCGACATTATAAATTCAAATCAGTATTATTTAAACAAAAACCTCTTTAATCTTGAATTAAGGAGGTTTTTTTAATTGAAAAAGAAGATAAAAACTAGGCTGACCTGCCTCGGAACCGGGTTGACCTACTTCGGAACTGGGCTGACCTGCTTCGGAACCGGGCTGAGCTGGTTCGGAACCTATCGCAAAGGATGATGAATAGGGGAAAGATGTTTTTTTATTGTTCTTTTGACCTTATATTTTTGTCTGCTGGTTTTTATGTGTTTTTCTGCGGTCTGTGCTGCATAACTTTGTGAGAAAGTATTGCTTTTAAATTTAATTTCCAATTTTAAATTTTACCTTTACACAAAAAATAAAGAATGAAAAAACTAAAAATATTCCTGCTGGTTCTGGGGCTATTGTCTTTGGGATATGTTTATTCTATGTTTAAGACAGAAAATTTGGATAAGGAAAAACACGAAATAAAAAAACAAGAGCCTAAGGATTACAAAAAATACGCAGAAGAAGCTCTTTTGTATTGTAAAAAGAATAAAATTTCCACCGAATTCTTCGTGTTGATAGACTTTTCTATTCATTCTGGGAAGAAACGGATGTTCATTTGGGATTTTAAGAAAGATAAAATTACGGATAGTTTTTTGGTAAGTCATGGATGCGGAAGTCAGCCCACGGCGAGGGATTATTCCAAGGAAAAACCAGCATTCAGCAACCAGCCGAATAGCCACAGTTCTTCACTTGGTAAATATTGGATTGGCACGAAGAAAGTTCCTAGTCCGAGTTTTGGGGAGAAATATCTGCTCTATGGTAAGGAAACGACGAATAATAACGCCCTCAAAAGGGATATCGTGATACACCCTTGGTCTATTATTCCTAATGAAGAGCCCTATCCTAGCGGTGTGCCAGAGAGCTGGGGCTGTCCAGCGGTGTCTCCTGATGTTTTCAAGGTTTTGGATGAAAAATTCAAATCCGTGGGGAAAAACATTCTCCTTTGGGCGATTTATCCTTGATGATTTGATGGAAATCGATTTTCTCAACATTGCCTTTTTCAGAAGTTAGTAGAAGCAAATTTTGTTTTATTATGCTTAGATTAAGAAGAGAATAATCTTGGGCGCCCCGACTTATACCCTTACAGTATGGTTATTTTCTGTTGTATTTCCCATACTTCACATTGTGAATTCTCTATTGTATTTCTTCAGATAGAAAACAATATAGGAAAGGAAAGTGATGAGAAAGTAAAATACTAAGTCGTTTAAAATTGAACAAGCGGAGGGAAAAGCAGGGGATGAAACCTAACGAAGTGGTTCGGCGAACTTTCTAAGTGAGCCAATTAGGAAAGGTTTAGGGCTTTAGGAAATATTTTTAGCTTTTGTTTCCGAAGCTTTGATTCTTGGCGCTTTTTATCAAGAAAAAGCACTTAAAACCCAAAGAACATATAAATTATTCATTTCGTGCCCGTTTCAGAACCTGCTTTACCTCCTTAGGCAGTGGTTACAGGTGGTTCGGAACCAGGATGAGCTGGTTTGGAACCTAATATAAATATAGAAATTGCGTTTGGAGGTTGGTTTTTGTTAAAAAGATTCTCATTTTTGCACTTTCATTTTTCAATTCATGAAGATTAATCTTATTCAAAATAAAAATTTAAAATTATTTAAACTTATTTCTAAAACGGCGGAGGACAGCGGTCTGTCAGTCTATATTGTGGGCGGCTATGTCCGAGACCTGCTGATGAAAAGAGCGGCGCCTACGGACATAGATTTCGTAACGGAGGGCAGCGGGATAGCACTGGCGCAGAGCGTGGCTGCCGCAATAGACCCAGAAACCAAAGTGTCTGTTTTCAAGACCTATGGCACGGCGATGTTCCGTTACCAAGGGCTGGAGCTGGAATTTGTAGGGGCAAGAAAGGAAAGCTATAATGTAGAAAGCCGAAATCCTTCGGTGGAGCAGGGGACTTTGGAAGATGACCAGAAGCGCAGGGATTTTACCATCAATGCCATGGCTATTTCCCTCAACCAAGAGAGTTTCGGGGAGCTGGTAGACCCTTTTCATGGGGTAGAAGACATGGAAAAGCGCATCCTGAGAACACCGCTGGAACCAGAGCAGACCTATTCCGACGACCCGCTGAGGATGATGAGGGCGGTGAGGTTTGCCGCTACATTGGGATTTTCTATTGAGGAAAACTCGCTGGAGGCCATCAAGAAAGAAGCCCACAGAATAAAAATAGTAACCATAGAGCGGATAATGGTGGAATTCAATAAAATAATGCTCTCCGAGAAGCCTTCCACAGGGCTGAAAATCATGAAAGATACAGGACTGCTGGAACTCATCATCCCAGAGCTTACCGCATTAGAGGGCATAGAAGAGGTGGAAGGGCAGACGCATAAGGATAATTTCTGGCATACCTTAGAGGTGGTGGATAACATTTCCCAAAACACAGAAAACCTCTGGCTGCGCTGGGCTGCCCTGCTGCACGACATCGGGAAAGCGCCGACCAAGAAGTTCGTAAAAGGCACGGGATGGACTTTCCACGGGCATGAGTTCTTGGGTTCTAAAATGGTAAAAACTCTTTTCCAGCGGCTGAAACTGCCTTTGGGTAAAGACATGAAATATGTTCAAAAGATGGTGAAACTCTCCTCCCGTCCTATAGCCCTTATCTCCGATGAGGCTTCTGACAGCGCCCTGCGGAGGATGCTCTTTGATGCGGGAGAAGATTTAGAAGACCTTTTCACGCTCTGCAAGGCCGATATTACCACTAAAAACACACAAAAGCAGGAGAAATTCAAGAAAAACTTTGAATATGTAGCCCAAAAAATAAAGGAAGTAGAAGAAAAAGACCACATAAGAAACTTCCAGCCGCCCATTACAGGAGAGGAAATTATGGAGATGTTCAACCTTGCCCCAGGCAGGGAAATCGGTATCCTGAAAGAAAGAGTAAAGGAGGCTATTTTGGAGGGAAATATCCCTAATGAGAAAGAAGCGGCGAGGGAATTTGTCCTGCAGGAAGCAAAAAAAATGAAGCTGACTTAGAGGTCAGCTTCTGTTTTTTATTTTTTACCATAAGGTATTTTTTTACTTGCGTTCCGCATGAGGCTTTCTACTAAATCGGAGTAGCTGCTTGTCCATCCGCCGGAGTAGGTATTGTCATAGTTCCAGAAGACTTTTTGCGCTTTGCAGTCGTAGATGCTTATAGCAGCCTTTATTTCGTTGGTCTTTCCTTCAATTCCTAAAAGAATAGAAGCCGCCGCCGCAATTTCCTCGCCCACTGGTTTGGAAAGATTATAGCTGGAAGTTACAATCCCGTCCACTTTCAGGGCTCTGCATAGTTCCTCTTTTGTAGGTGTTTCATCAAGAAGTCTGGCTCTTTTCAGGCGGGCATTAGTAGTTTCTATATCTTGGATTTCCTGTGAAGCTTTCCCTTGCATTAGTCTTTTCAGCCACCATGCGTAGGTTTCTCTTTGGAAGTTCTCTGTTTCGGTTTTCTTCCTTTCAGCAGGGATATCTTTCCCGATTGCATGTTTCTTCGGTGTTAAAGAAACGGCAGGCGGAGCAATCGCTAAGGTTTTCTGATTGGCAATTAATGACTCGGTATCATTTGACTGATAAACCTTCGCACCACTGCAAGAAGCTAATACAGCCAGTGCGGGAACTAATTTTATAAATGAACATTTCATAATTTAAATAATTTGTTCAAAGTTAAGAAAAAATCGCAGAAATATGTGAGTTAAAACCTGTAATTCATCCCGAAAGTGAAATTTCTATTCTTGGTAGTATAGCCTACAACATCTGTGTATTCCTTATTCAAGATGTTATTCAGGTTTAGGTAAAAACTTAATTTTGGGTTTATCTGCTGGCTGATGCTTGCATTAAACAAATTGAAGTCGCTTAAGATTACTTCCCTTGTGCTGTAAGTGAGGCTGTCATAGTAGGCATCGGCTCTGCTTCCTACAAAAAGATGAGAAATGAGGACTCTGCTTCCCTTGAAGGGCAAGATTTCTATATAAGAATTTACCCGTTGCTTGGGTTGCCTTTTCATGGCGCTATAGTTTTCTTTTTCCACGAAACTAAAATTCCCTCCGAAGCCTATTTTAGAAGTGAGTTGATAATTAAATTCTACTTCGAATCCTTTGGTGGTATTTTCACTGATGTTCTTGTAAATCCCGAGATAAGTAAAAGGGTCGGTATAATAGCCGAAAACATCTTGTTCTTTTCGTTTGAAAACAGCTGCACTGATGAGCAGACTTCGGTCTTTTTTACCAAAACTGATATTTATCTCGTGGGAGAGGCTGGTTTCGGGCTTTAAATCTGGATTGGGAAGGACATAAGGCAGGCTGCCAAAACTTTGATAAAGGGTAGGGGAGATGAACGCCGTAGCGAAAGAATATCCAAACTTGATGAAGGAACAGCCCAATTCTTGGTAGAGGTAAGGGTTGGCGCTGTAAGTCCATTGGTTTCCAAATTTAGAATGGTTGGTAAGTCTTGTCCCAGCTTCTAAATAGACAAATTTATAAGTGAAAAGAGCATTCGCAAAGGCATCAAAACCGCTGTTTTCATTCTCGTTCATTTTTTGGTTTTCGTATTGCAGTCCTGCTGTCAGCTGGATATTTTTATTGAAATCATACCGGTTGAACAGCTCTGCAAAAAAGTCTTTCCCTTCATAAGAATACTGCTCTTGGTAGGAATTGCCGATAAAACTTTCCCCAATTCTTTTGTTGTTAGAAAACCTTGTATTTAGGGTTAATTGTCCATTTCGGTAAAGAAAATTAGCATTTCCGCCGAGGTAAGCCTGTTTGTCGTTTCCTCTGTTTTCCCCATCGGAGAAAGCGCCGTTGTCATATTTAAAAAGATGATGGTTCCAGCCTCCATTCAGGTTAAAATTAAAGTTTTTAAGGCTGATTCCTGCTTTTGCGTTCAGTGCTTGTTTTTCAAAGCCGTCTTTGTCAAAACTATCATCACCTTCCGCAGAAGAAAGTCCATCGGATTTTTCATTAAATCCAGAAATATGATAATTGAAAACCCCCAGTTTTCCGCTGATATCTGCATTTTGTGCAAAAGTCCCATACGAACCGCCCCTCATTCCGAAAGCGGCATCTATTTTCCTGTGCGAATTTTTCTTGGTTTTAATGTCAATAACCGCTGTTCCTGCATTAGAGCCGTATAAAACGGAAGAAGCACCGTTTAGGATTTCAATGCTCTCAATGTTTTCTAAGGACAGCAGTCTAATGTCCATCACATTATTTTTTACCGTGGTGACATCTTTCATCGGGATTCCGTCTATAAGGATTACTACATTATTATCTCCGCCCCTTACACGCAGGGTTTTAGGCTCGGAATTATTATTGAAACTTCCTGTGATTTGGAAACTTGTAATCCGCTCCAAAACATCGGACAGAGTCTGGCCTTTGTATTTTTCAAGGTCTTTTTGAGTGAGCAGCGTTACATTTTTGCCAGATTTATTGATTTCCTGCAAAGATTTAGAAGCGATAGTCACTTCTGGAATTAGTTTTTCGGTCTGGGCATTAGCAATAGATAAAAACCCTGCTAATGAAATGCTTAGAATAACTTTTTTGTTCATTTAAAATAATTTTTGTTAAGATTAATGGAACAAAAACAAATGAACAAAAATTTCTCAAAGTTAGTCCAAAGAAACTTCTCTATCATTTGCTTTTCCTCCGAAAGCCTATGTTTATATTCTGGCAGGTCTCCTGACTTTTGCATTTCTATACCTTCCCACTCGAGCAGTAGTTTTTTTATAGGATTTTTTACAGTTGCGGGGGGACAGTTCGGGATTTCTGTCCGATTCCATTTTTATCTGCCTTTTGGCAGAACCAGAATAAGTTTGCAAATCTATGAATTTCATTGTAAATAAAAAAGACCCTTATTTATTGATAAAAGTCTTTTTGGATTAATTTTAAGTTTTCTATTTTAAATCAAGAATGG
>CAUQHD010000040.1:0-12200 GCA_963517805.1 uncultured Flavobacteriaceae bacterium
ATGTTTGCTATTTTATCTCCACCGAAAAGAAGCCAATATTTGAGGGACATATTTATCCATTTTTGAATTTGACCATAACTGAGCTCATTCCATTCTTTCTTAAGTTTCTCACATAACTCTCTATGTTTTTCATCAAATTCTTTTTGATTTTTTATATCCAAAGAAATCAATTCTTTCAATTCTTTGAGTAAAAACTTTTCTGTTTTAGATTTTTTCTCCTTTAAATTATCTGTTCTTAGCGTTCTTGCAAAATCATTATAAGCAGTTTTAATTCCTGCCTTATCATACCCTTCGCTAATATCAAATTTTAATCTGACAAGAAAATCAAATTTCATTTTTTCTGAAATCAATCCCATAATTTTTATTTTTTTAGAATAATCATACCCTACAAATGTAAATAAAAAAACCTCTACTTCAAAAATTTTTTGTATCTATATTCGTATTCTCCAAATTTAATTTCATCATCATTATACACTTCCATAATAGACTCTATCTCTTCAACAGGAAAATCTTCTTCCACATAATTATTTATACAAAACTCTCTTATTATTTCTTCTGGAACTCCTCCCAATTTAGAGTTTTTTACCAATAAATACACAAATCTATTTCTATTACCTTTTACATATTTTTGTTTTCTTTTTGTAAACTCTATTATCCTCTCTATTACTTTATTATATTCTCCACCATTGCTTACTACTTTATTCTCCATCATTTTCTTCTCTTTTTTAGTATCTTTTTCACTTATAAATATTTTTGATTTACAATTATAATATGCTGTCTCATCATAAGAGAAAAAACATAATCTTGATACATCACAGGTCTGACTGTCAAACCCTACATTTAGTTGATTTTCATAATAATTCACTAATTCCTTATACACTTCTGTATGTCTTTCTACATCTGTATTATTCGTTTCTACAATAATTTTAAGTCCCAAACCTGATGGAGAGACAAAGACCATTTTGGTATATTCTATTTTTTCTATCTCTTTTTTTATTCTTTCAACCTCCTCTTCATCTTTCAAATTATCAATATCCAAAACCATTACTCCATAATATTTTATTACCCTTTCTTTTCGTCTTTTTTCATCAAAAATTGCTGACACAGTAAAACCTGACAAACTGTTTTTCAATTCATCTGATTTATTTTATTATTTTCTTTTAAATAATTTCTAATCTCTGTTATTTTTGATTTAAACTTCCCCTCTTTAATCGCCAATAAAATATTTTCAAAATTTAGATATTCTACCTGTTCATCATAATTTTCCCAAACATCTATTTGATAATTATTCATAATTAAAACTTTTTAAATCTTTGACTTCTTTTTAAAATTTCTTCTTCACTGAGGTTTTTATTTCTCTTTAAAAAATAGTTTAACTCTTCAAGTTCAAAATAAATTTTACCTCCATTAGGTCTATACCCAATCAACTTTCCTCTATTGTACAATCTTCTTACATGTTGTTCACTCAACTTCAAATAAACAGAAGCTTCTTTCGTTGTATAGATATCGTCTTCCTTCATATTCTTTTTTTTATTTAAGGGCAAATGTATATAGAGTTAAACCCCTTTATAAAAAAATTAAACCCCTAAAAAAGGGGTTTAATTCATCTATAAGTTTTTCAATTTTTGTTTTCTTCTTTTTTCTTTCCTTAAAAGCTTTTATTCTATCAAATATATCTTCTCTCTTTTTTATCATTGAACCATCATCAAATTCAAAACAACACATTATAATATCTCTGATAATATCTCTATTGTCGTATATATAATCTCTATTCTCAATATCTGTGATATATTCTATTAAAGTTAATAATTCTGCCCAATCATAAGTTTTTTTCCCTTTATTCGTAGTTTTATATTCTATTTTCCAGATAATCTTTGATTCCAATTCTTTAACCCCTATCTTAATAGGTTGATAGTCAAAAACTTTTACAAAATTTTCAAAAGTAATATCTTCAATATAACCTTTTTCTATCAATTTATTACATAACTCTTTTAGTATAATATCATTTTTATATATTCCTTTTCTCTTAAATGTTCTATTCCTTGATATAATAGGGTTCTCTTCTTTATCTTTTTCAATTTGAGCATTCTTCTCAAATTCTATTTTTACTTTTAATTTTTCAAGTTCTCCTTTCAGAAACTCTTTATACCGAACAAAACCTATCACTTTTGACACTTCATAAGCAATTACTTGAATTTGAAAAATTCCCAGATAATGATCTTTCCATAACCCAAGCAAATTTACATTCTTTTTGTCTTCATACATACTTAAAAAATTAACCATCCCCTCTCTTTTCACATTATACTTATTCATAATATTTTCAATAGAATTTTCTGCGATATTTATTTCAATTTCAATTTTTTTAATCTTTTCTCCATCACTCAATTTTAATCGATTATAATCATCAATCAAAGTCTGATAACTTTTATCTTTATCTTCCTCATTTACAATATTTATCCATTCTGTCAGTCTGGTTAAATACATATTTTTCTCAATATCACTCTCTGGTCGAATGAGTATAACCTCTATTCCTTTTTCAAAATAATATGCACCTGATGAACTGATTTTTTTTTCTCTTAAAAAATATCCAACATTCAATAAGTTCATTTCTTTTTCCTCAAAAAAATTGAGTTTATCTTCATATGTTTTTAGTTTCTGAAATTCTTCTAATAAAAGAAACATTTCCTCTTCTGTATATTTTTTACCTTTTTGTTTTAACGCTCTTATTTTCTCTAAATTATCTACTGTCGGAGACAGGGCTTCTTCCAACATATTCCATCTTCTTCCCTCTTTAGTATTCTCCAACCAGTCTTCTCTTTCCATTTCTCTAAAATACTCCTCTTCATCAAATTCTTCATCTTCAAAATTATTATTCAGCATTTCACATTATTTTCCTACAAATATATTAGGAATTTTCGAGACTGCATTTATCTTTTTCTTATCTATTACTTTCGCATATATTTCGGTGGTTTTCACATTTTTATGTCCCAATAATTTACTCACTGTATAAATATCTGTATCCATTGTCAATTGTAAAGTAGCAAAACTGTGTCTCCCCGAATGAAAAGTAATATGTTTATCTATCCCTGCTTCTTTCACCCATTTATGTAATTTCTTATTATTATAAGCACTATACAGCAACCCCTCAAATACTTTTTCCTCCTCTTTCCCTCTATTTCCCATCAGTTTTACCGCCTGTTCATTTATCGGAAGGTTCTCTACACCTTTTGTTTTTACAATAATAAATTTCAAAGCCCAACCATTATTTTCATCATAATTCACATTTTTCCACTTCAAATTTTCTATATCTGAAAATCTTAGTCCTATCATACAACTGAACAAAAAAGCTCTTTTCAATAGAGGATTATCACATTCTGTATTAACTAATTTCTGTATTTCTTCCAAAGTCAAATATTGTCTATTAGTCTCCTCCTCTTTTATTGTTTTTACTCTACTCATTGGATTATCTGATATCAATTTATTTCTATGAGCCTCTTTCAGTGTCGCTCTTACTTTATTGAAATATGACAACGCTGTATTCTGAGACAATTTCGTTCCTCTATCTGATATTTTCTCATTCAAAAGATAATTCTTAAACCCTTCTAAAAACTGTTCATCTACCTTAGATATAGACAATTCTCTACCATTACAATATGTTTTCAAGTGTTTCAATGTACTTTTCCAATTTCCATAAGTCCCATTCACATCATATTTTTTCATCACCATTTGTTCAAAATACCCCAAAAATCCTATCTTTCCATTATTACTACTTACAAACCCAAACCTCCCATTTTGTATTTCCAATACTTTTTCACTCTTCACAGCTTCTGCCAATCTCATAATATCCCTGTTGTAATCCCTCTCATTCTGATTTTTAGGTTTATCATATATCTGTAATTTTAAACTTTCGTAAGTACTTTCTTTTGTATATTCATTATAATATTTCAAGTAAAAAGTGTTCATTCTTACCCTCCCTTTTTGCTTATTACTATTACTCAACTGTCCCTTTCTCTGTCTTAAATATACTTTCATATCTCTATTTTTTGATGATGTAACATTCCTCCTAATCAGGGACACAAGACAACAGACAACACCTTATTCAAAAGGTATTACTACTTTTCATTTTTATATTTCCACTATTTATCATTATTTTAAATCTCTTTTAATTTAACTTTAAACAAAAAAAATCCAAACCTAAAAAAGTTTGGACTTCCATTACTTACAAAAAGTAATAATTAAGGATTTCGACCTCCTCAAAGTTTAGACTGTAAATATCTTAATTTTTCACATAAAACCAACTACTTTCCGTTTTTTCCACCTCCTCTAAATCAAAAATCTATAAAAAGACAACCTCTCAGTTCTCTTTTTATAGATTCTTAATTCCCCCTCCCTCTAAAAACTACCTTTTTCGGGCTATTTCTATTTTTCTCTTATTATTTACTTCTCTTTTTGACTACTATACTAATAATCATAATTTTATGACCTCTGACTACTTCTTTCTTTACTACTTCTGACCTTTTTTATCTATCGACCTTATTCTTTTATTTTTTATTTAAATTTATTTGTCTATATAATATATTTTTATATTTTATAACATTATAATTATAATATAATAATATAATATAACATATAATTTTGTATAACTTATAATTATAAGGAATCTACTATTTTTATTTTTTTAATATTCATCTATGAATTAGAATAGAAAAAGACCAAAATATTTTAATAAAAATAATAGAAAGAGCGTTGAACGATTTCTCAAACGATTTTAACTATTATTTTTTTAATCTGATGTAAATACTCATTTTTTGAATTTAATTTGCACTATCTTCAAATAAACAATGTTCTCCAAATCAACACATCAAATTTTCTATCTGAGATTTTAAAATCAAATGTTTTTTACCTAATCTTATTGTTTTTAGTCTTCCCTCCTTTACAAACTTCCTGATAGTAGAATCACTCATTCCTACCAACAAACAGACCTCTGCTATACTCAAATAGATTTTAGATTTGAGTTCCTCCATATTCATACTCTGTGATTTACTATTTTTCAAATCACTTTTGTATTCTTCTTTGAACTCCTCCATTCTCCTAATTTTTTCTCTTTTCTTATAATCTTTTGAATTACAACTATGAGAACAAAATTGAGTCTTAAATGTCTTAGCTACAAACACTTCTCCACAATATTTACATATCCTATTTATCCTAATGTTACTACTCATTTTACACTTTCCGTTTTATTGTATGTTAATAATTTCTCCCAGTAATTAACAGTATTTACCATTATTTAGCAGTATTTGTCAGTAATAATTTCTCCATCGTCACCCTAAAAGTCTCAAAAAACTCACTTGGAGACAACACTGTAACCCAAATCGCACCCTAAAAAAGTATCAAAAAACAACAAAAAGTATCAAGAAGTATCAAGAAGTATCAAGAAGTATCAAAAATTTTAATGATAATTCATTGTAAAATAGTATTTTATAAAGACAAAAACCTCATTATCAATCCTTTGTAAAAACAGAGATTATTTCCCGATACAGAACTTACTAAAAATATTCCCTAAAACCTCATCATTGGTAAATTCCCCAGAGATTTCCCCAAGGTGTTCCAGAGCCGTGCGCAGTTCATACGCCAGAAGTTCTGTATGAATGCCTGAAACCACCGCTTCTTCCACTCTTTCCACGGAATCCAGCGATTTTCTGAGGGCTTCATAGTGGCGCTGATTGGTAATTACCACTGCATTTTCGCTACCTTTCAGAGTTTCCACAAAACTGGACAATTCCGCTTTGAGTAGTTCTATATTGATATTTTCCCGAGCCGAAATCCCCAGAATAATATCTGTATAATCAGGGACAAGTTCTCGTTTCAGTGCTTGGTCTATTTCTGGAAGATTTTCAGCCGAAACGCCCTTGTTTTGGTCTATTTTATTATGAAGAAGCATCACTTTCAGGTCTGGGCGGTAGAATTCTTTTATAAAGCTGATGATTTCCTCCGCACTGCTGTCCTGCTCATCATAGAGATAAAGCAGCACCTTTGCCGATGCTATTTTTTCTTTGGCTTTCTTCACACCTATTTCCTCTATCGTGTCGGAAGTTTCGCGGATTCCTGCCGTGTCGATGAAACGAAATGCCGTGCCTTTTATATGCAGAACCTCCTCTATCGTGTCACGGGTAGTCCCAGCTATGTCACTCACTATCGCTCTTTCCTCTTTCAAAAGTGCATTCAGTAGAGTAGATTTCCCTGCATTAGGTTTTCCGATTATCGCCACATTGATGCCGTTTTTCACTGCATTTCCATACTGAAAACTATCAATAAGACTGCCCAATTTGGTTTTAAGATTAGCGATAAGCCCCATCAGCGCCGAGCGGTCAGCAAATTCCACATCTTCTTCGGCAAAATCAAGTTCCAGTTCGATAAGCGAAGTAAAATTCAGCAAATCGCCTCTCAGCACAGCTATTTCCTTAGAAATTCCGCCTTTCAGCTGCTCTAGAGCCGCCTTTCGCGAAGCCTCATTCTCGGAAGCAATAAGGTCAGCGATGGATTCCGCCTGAGAAAGGTCTATACGCCCATTCATAAAAGCTCTCATGGTAAATTCCCCTGCTTTTGCGGTTCTCGCTCCGTTTTTCAGCAGAGCTTCCAAGATTTTTTTTGCAATATGCGGCGAGCCATGAAAAGAAATTTCCGCCGAATTTTCCACTGTAAAAGTCTTCGGTGCATGGAATACAGAGACCATCACCTCATCTATTACCTCTTCGCCATCTTTCACAAAGCCATAATGCACCGTGTGAGTCGGCGCTTTTTCCAAATTTTTCCCTTCAAAAATTCTATTGACCACCGCCAGAGCATCCTGCCCCGAAACGCGGATAATGCCTATCGCTCCCACCCCATCGGCAGTCGCAAGGGCGCATATCGTATCTTGATTCATAACGGCAAAGATAGTATATATTTAGCGAAAAACACGAGCGGAACACCTCATGCATTTTTTCACGGGGCTGACTGTTAGATAAAATTAATTTTAAGATAATGAATCAAACGATTTTCTAATAAAATAACACTAAACATCATTGTTTCATCAAATTTTATTTTAAATTCCTTCCAAACATTATTGTTTTATAAAAAAATATTTTGGGAAAGTTCCAAACATCTTTGTTTTATAAAATAATACTTCGGGAAAGTCTCAAACATCATTGTTTTATAAAAAAATACTTTGGGAAAGTTCCAAACATCATTGTTTGAAAATATTTCACTTTAAAACACTGAAAAACAAAGCAGTTACAAAATTTTTCTGAAAAACCACATTCCTGGCCTCTCCAAATAAACAGGTATTTTTTTCTATTTCAATCAAAATTATGGGAGTAATTTTTTAATTTTGTGCAAATAAATTTCAAAAATAAATCATATGAAAGTAGTAAAATTCATCGCTGCGGGCGTTTTGGCAGCATCATTATTCGGCCTGCAGTCTTGCGGCAAAAAAGCAGAAGAAATAGCCGATGCTGCAAAAAATGCATCTGAAGCCGTACCAATAGAAACGAAAGAAAAACAAGCCGTAGAACTCCTGAACAACGCAGAAGAACTGCAAAAAGCAGAAGACGCACTGAAAAATCTGCCTCAGTTTAAAGGAAAAGAATTGAGACTTTTCCAGAATGTAAATTTCTACGGAGGAAAGCTCCCAAGAATAGAACTGGAAGTCCTAAACCCTGATAATCTAAAAGATGTAGACCACTACACCTATAAAAACGGAAGCTGGAGCGAGCCGCAGCCCGTACAGATAACAGGAGATGGCGATATGATGGCCAACACCACCCCGCTGAAAGATGTGAAATTCGCCGCTGTGGCAACTGTCTTTAAAAACTGGACTGAAAAAGCAAAAACCATAGAAGGTGCAGGAAAAGAGCCTTTGGATTTTATCTATTTCAACAAGCAGGTTTACTGGAATGAGCAGTACTGGGATGCTCCTACAATAGAAGGAACAAGAGAGGCCTATAACATTACTTTCAATCTGGACGGCTCTGTAAGAGAGTTTAAAAAGAAATAAATCTAACCCGCCAGAAGCCGTATTATAAACCTAAGTCGTAGTCTTTTTGCTGCGGCTTTTTTTGTTTAATTTTTTTGTGGGAAAGTTGCAAACATCGTTGTTTGAAAATATCTCACTTTAAAACATTGAAAAACAAGGTAGTTACAAATTTTTCTAAAAAAAAATTGCTCTATCACACCACCGCCCGCCCTTTCCCAAAAAAGAAAAGCCCCGCTGAAATCAGCAGGGAACTTTCCTAAAAAATAGAACTTAAAAACATAATTCTACTTGGTTAATTAAAAAAATTAGTAAATGAAATATCTTTATTTAGCTTAAACTTTCAAATCTACACTCAGCCCCACAAGGTCTTGGTATTTATCCAAAATCGGCTGAACTTCATTCTTGATGAATTCCTCTGTCTGCACTGGCGCAAATCCGATAAAGTTTTTCGGGTCTAGGACTTCCATGATTTTAGATTTGTCCATTTTCAGCGAATTATCGTTCATAATGCGCTCTATCAGGTCGTTTTCCTTTCCTTCTATTTTTACTTTTTTACTCGCCTCCATAGAGTGCTGGCGGATGGTTTCATGGATTTCCTGTCGGTCACCCCCTGCTTTCACCTCTTCCATGATGATGTATTCGGTAGCCATGAACGGAAGTTCCTCCATAATGTGCTTTCTGATACGGTTTTCATAGACCACAAGCCCATCCATGATGTTATTCCAAATAAGCAAAATAGCATCCACTGCTAAAAACGCCTGAGGAATCGTAAGTCGCTTATTCGCAGAGTCATCCAGCGTACGCTCAAACCACTGTGTAGAAGCCACCATCGCAGAGCCCGAAGAAACAGACATTACAAATTTAGCAAGAGCCCCTATTCTCTCGGAACGCATTGGGTTTCGCTTGTAGGCCATCGCCGAAGAACCGATTTGGCTTTTCTCAAAAGGCTCTTCTATTTCTTTCAAATTCTGAAGCAAGCGAAGGTCATTGGTAAATTTATGAGCCGACTGAGCGATATTCGAGAGCAAAGTTGCAGCTTTTGCATCGATTTTTCTATCATAAGTCTGCCCCGAAACACCAAAAACTTTTTCAAAACCAAATCTTCTGGAAAGCTCCTTGTCCAAATGTTTTACCTTGGCATAATCTCCACTGAAAAGTTCCAAAAAGCTGGCAGCCGTTCCCGTAGTTCCTTTCACACCTCTAAATCTGAGGGTTTCCAAGAAAAATTCTAATTCCTCAAAATCCAAAAGAAGAGACTGCAGCCAAAGTGTAGCACGCTTCCCCACGGTAGTGAGCTGTGCGGGCTGAAAATGCGTAAAACCAAGTGTAGGAAGGTCTTTATATTTCAGTGCGAAATCGGACAATTTTTTGATAACATTCACCAGCTGTTTGCGGATGATGAGCAGTCCATCACGGATTTGAATCAAATCAGTATTATCCCCCACAAACGCAGAAGTAGCCCCAAGGTGGATGATTCCCTTCGCCAGAGGAGCAGCATCTCCGTAGGTATGCACATGCGCCATCACATCATGGCGGAATTTCTTTTCGTATTCAGCTGCTTTGGCAAAGTCTATATTTTGGACTTGTTCTTTCAGCTGTGTTATCTGCTCATCAGAAATATCTAAACCTAAATCTTTTTCGATTTCGGCAAGAGCAATCCAAAGCTGCCTCCAAGTGCGAAACTTATTCTCAGGTGAAAAATTATATAGCATCTCCTCGCTAGAATAGCGCTCTTCAAGAGGATTTTTGTAAGATTTCATTGGTTATTTTTTGTGGCCAAAAATAATAATTTATAACCAATTATAAAACCCTTTTTTTCAAAAATTTTGTTGTATCTTCGGCGACTATGAAAAAATTATATTGTTTTGATTTTGATGGAACGCTTACCAAGCGCGATACGCTGTTTGCTTTCCTTAAATTCTATGATTGCAGGAGGTTTTTCATCAGTTATCTGAAACATCTTCCGCTCTTCATCATGTCCAAACTAAAAATAGCCAACACCGAAAGAGTAAAGAAAAGTTTTATTAGTTCCATGCTCAAAGGCGAAAGCCAAGAAAAAATTCAGCAGAAAGCCCAGCTGTTTTTTAATGAAAATTACCCTAAAATAATTCGGGAAAACACATTGGAATTTATCCAAAACATCGACAGGGAAAATACCGAAAGCTACATTGTTACGGCTTCGTTGGATATTTGGGTTCAGCCATTTGCAGCGCATCTTGGGATGCATCTCATCGCAACAGAAGCCAGATTCGAAGGCGGTGTCTATTCCGGAAATTTCAAAACCAAAAACTGCACTGGCGAAGAAAAAGTAAAACGGATAAAAAAAGCCATCGAGGATAAAAAGTTTGATAAAATCATCGCTTTCGGTGATTCTGAAGGAGACAGAGAAATGCTGGAATGGGCAGATGAAAGTTATTACCAATTTTTTCATTAATTTTGTCAGAAAATTTACCATGAATAAAATTTATTTAGACAACGCAGCCACCACTCCCATGAGCAAGGAAGTGATAGATGCTATGCTTTCGGTAATGAAAAACCACTATGGCAACCCTTCTTCCATCCACAGCATAGGACAAGAAGCAAAATCACTGATAGAAGAAGCCAGAAGAAAGGCAGCAGAAAGCCTTGGCGTTTCTCCGAGTGAAATCATTTTTACTTCATGCGGGACAGAATCTAACAATATGATTATCAAGTCCTGTGTGGAACATTTGGGCGTTGAAAGAATAATTACTTCTCCTCTGGAACATAAATGTGTAGCCGAAACCTGCCTGGAAATGAGAGGAAGAAAAGGCATAGAGCTTGTCTGTTTAAAACCTGATAACAAAGGAGAACTGAACTTGGCGGAATTAGAAAAAAACCTCCAGTCTTCAGATAAAAAGACTTTGGTAAGTCTAATGCACGCCAACAATGAGATTGGAAACCTCTTAGATATTGACAAAGTATCCGAAATCTGCAAACAAAACAACGCTCTTTTCCATTCCGATACGGTGCAGACTGTTGCGCATTTGGAATTGAATTTTGCTAAAACTTTGGTAGATTTTGCTTCTTGCAGTGCGCATAAATTCCACGGGCCGAAGGGAGTTGGCTTTGCTTTTGTGAGAAAATCTTCCGGTCTAAAAGGACTCATCGTAGGCGGAACACAGGAAAGAAATCTAAGAGCGGGAACAGAAAATGTATGTGGTATTGTAGGTTTAGGCAAAGCATTGGAAATTTCCACAAAAAACATGAAAGAATACACTGCTCATATTCAAGGAATTAAAGATTATGCAATATCGGAGCTTACCAAGGCGATTCCTCACATTAAATTCAATGGAAACTCTGCCGATAGTGAAAAAAGTCTTTACACGATATTGAGTGTTTCACTGCCTTTTAAAAATCCTTTAATCGGCTTACAATTAGACATGAAAGGCATCGCCATTTCGCAGGGAAGTGCGTGCAGCTCTGGAGCTAGCAAACCATCTATGGTGCTTATGAGCATACTAACAGATGAGGAAATGGAAAAAACCACTCCGCTGAGAATTTCTTTCAGCCATTACACTTCCAAACAAGATATAGACAGGCTGGTAACTGCCCTGAAAGAAATCATCATCGAAAATAAAATAGAAATAAACAATATATAGCATAGACCAAAAGATATAACAAATATTGTAATTTAGCATAAAATTTAATCATAATAAAAATAGTAAAATTATGGCACTAACAGTTACAGACGGAACATTTAAAGAATCCGTATTACAATCAGACAAACCCGTTTTAGTAGATTTTTGGGCGCCTTGGTGCGGTCCTTGCAGAATGCTTTCTCCCGTTATAGAGCAGCTTCACAATGAATTTGAAGGAAAAGCCGTTGTTGCAAAAGTAGATATTGATAACAATCAGCAAGTTGCTTTGGAATATGGTATCAGAAGTATCCCTACCCTTCTTATTTTCAAAAATGGGGAAGTAGTAGATAAAATAGTAGGACTTTCTCCAAAAGAAGTAATCGTAGAGAAACTTTCTGCGCATTTATAAAAAACCTATCTGAAAATGAGTGCTTTCCTTACTTGGAAAGCATTTTTTTATTTTTTTATTTGTAAGGTTAAATAAAAGTCTTATATTTGCAAACGCAAAGAATCAGAAGTTCATTATACATAGAGATCCGGTAGTTCAGTTGGTTAGAATGCCGCCCTGTCACGGCGGAGGTCGCGGG
>CAUQHD010000041.1:0-11893 GCA_963517805.1 uncultured Flavobacteriaceae bacterium
TCAGCATCAATTTCAACTGGGTGCCTTTTGGGCAGTACAAAGTGTATGATTTCTATATCGGTATAAAAGCCAATATCTTGAAAGATGCCGTAAAATACAAATCTAGAAGTTTCCCACAGTCTGCTGGTTCGCTTTAATAAAAACTTTAGTTTAGCCTCTTTCTTACTTTTTTACAATGATAAAGTAAAGTTCTGAAGCGGGAATATCAACTTATTTTAAAAATGAAACAGCTTTCATAGGATTATTTTCAGGAAATAATACCCAAAGCAGTAAAGATTTTGTATCTTTGCCCCCGAAAAAAATGCTGAAAAAAGGCAACTATGACAAAGATGATTTCTACACAGAATGCGCCCGCTGCCATTGGACCTTATACCCAAGCGGTACTAGCAGGAGGTATTTTATATATCTCTGGGCAAATCCCCATAAATCCTAAAACAGGGGAAATGGCAAAAGGCATCGCTGCAGAAACACATCAGGTAATGGAAAACCTAAAAGCCATTTTAGAAGAAGCCCAAATGACTTTTTCTAATGTAGCGAAAACAAGCATTTTCATTAAAAACATGGATGATTTTGGTATCGTAAATGAAATATACGCCTCTTACTTCCAAGACAGCATTTATCCAGCGCGAGAAACCATCCAAGTAGCGGCTCTTCCTAAAAATGCAAACATAGAAATTTCTATGACAGCTCATCAAAAATAAATTATGGGATTTTTAAGAAATACTTTTGCGGTTTTATTGGGATTAGCGGTAGCTATGTTTGTGATTGCTGCCGGACTTCGGCTCAATTCAGAGTGGGTAACTTACTCTGGAATTTCTCCTTACGAAAACTGGGGCAGACTATTGGAGGAAATGTACCATGATAAGTTTTTTTTCGTGGCACTGCTCATCTCCACAGGGATAGCTTCCATCATAGGCGGAGTTACAACAGCCATCGTAGTGAAACAAGCAAAGGTAGCCTATGCTATGCTGATTGGTTTTATCCTTTTATTTATGGCAGTTTTGGATATTATTATATTCCCCTACCACCCTACTTTTTATCAGGTAGGAATTTTCCTGACTTTCTTCCCTTTCTCGTGGATAGGCGGTAAAATAGTGGAGATTTTCTTCTCCGAGAAGAAAAAATAAGTTGATTTTAATATCATTATAAAAATTATGAGCTTTTTTTACATAAAATTGTAAAATTAGCTTGTTTTATTTTAACTTTGCACAAACCTAAACGAATGTCTAAAAACAATACCAAATACATCTTCGTAACAGGAGGTGTAACATCATCATTAGGAAAAGGAATCGTTTCCGCTTCCCTCGGCATGTTACTGAAAGCCAGAGGATTTAAAGTCACGATACAGAAACTTGACCCTTATATCAACATCGACCCAGGGACACTGAACCCGTACGAACACGGCGAATGCTATGTGACCGAAGACGGCGCAGAAACAGACCTTGACTTGGGACACTATGAGAGATTTCTGGATACCAATACCAGCCAAAATAATAATGTAACCACAGGAAGAATCTACCAAACCGTAATAGAAAAAGAGCGAAAAGGCGATTTCCTAGGGAAAACCGTGCAGGTAATCCCACACATTACCAATGAGATAAAGAGAAGAATAAAAATTCTTTCTAATGAAGGCTATGATATCATCATCACTGAAATAGGCGGAACGGTGGGAGACATAGAGTCTTTGCCTTACATAGAGTCTGTTCGCCAGCTGAAATGGGAGCTGGGAGAGAAAAACTCTATGGTAATTCACCTCACTTTACTGCCTTATCTGGCTTCAAGTGGCGAATTAAAAACCAAGCCTTCTCAGCACTCTGTAAAAGCATTGATGGAAAGCGGCGTTCAAGCCGATGTTTTAGTCTGCAGAACCGAACACACCATCACCAAAGACATCAGGTCTAAACTTGCTCAGTTCTGTAATGTAGCCATAGAAAATGTAGTGGAATGTAAGGATGTAGACACCATATACCGCGTTCCTATAGAACTGCACGAGCAGAATTTTGACCAAGTGGTTCTCAAAGGTTTAGGGCTTCCTTATGACAAAGAACCCAACCTAAAAAACTGGCAAAATTTCCTTAAAAAATATAAAAATCCTAAGAAAACCGTGGAGATAGGACTTGTCGGCAAATATGTTTCTTTGCAGGATTCATACAAATCCATAGCTGAGGCTTTCATCCATGCAGGAGCATCAGAGGAAATAGATGTGAAGCTAAAATGGATCTACAGCGGTGACCTAGAAAACGGAAACGCAGAAGATTATCTAAAAGATTTAGATGGTATCTTGATCGCCCCTGGTTTTGGCGACAGAGGAATAGAAGGGAAAATAACCGCTGCCAAATATGCCAGAGAAAACAATATTCCGCTATTAGGAATTTGTCTCGGAATGCAGATTGTCACGATAGAATTTGCGAGAAATGTATTAGGATTTGAAAAGGCGAATAGTATGGAGTTTGATGACAACTCGCCTTACCCTGTTATCAGCCTAATGGAGGAGCAGAAAGATGTGATAGACAAAGGCGGAACTATGCGTCTGGGCGCTTGGAAATGCGAACTAAAACCAAACACTAAAATCGCTGAAATCTACAATGCAGAACTGATTTCGGAAAGACATAGACATAGATATGAATTTAACAATGACTACATAGAGGATTATGAGAAAAAGGGACTTATCCCTTCTGGATTCAACCCTGAAACCCATCTCGTAGAAGTAGTGGAACTCAAAGACCATCCTTTCTATGTAGGCGTGCAGTACCATCCAGAGTACAAAAGTACGGTGGCATCTCCACATCCGCTGTTCATTGCTTTCATAAAAGCATCTGCAAACCATAAAAAATAATTTTATTTATCAATAGCCCTTTTAACTCGTAAGTTAAAAGGGTTTATTTATCATTTTATTTCTAATAAAAATCACAACTTATTTTCTAACGAAATAAATCTTTTCACTAATTTTTGTTTATCTTTGTCGGCAATAATTTTTTAAACTAAAAAAATGCAGAATAGTAACAGAGGATTTGAAAGAGGCCAATTTATCAATATGGTTGTCTTTGCTGGATTTATCTTGGCGGTATTGCTTTTTTTCCAGTATTCTAATAAAAATGACAAGAAAAAAGAGGCTGAACAACAAGTAAAAACCGAACAAAGCGAAAAAATTGTAAAAGCAGTTGCATCTCATAATGGAGAAAAATCCGTTCTCAAAAATGATGAACTTACTTTGGAAATTTCTAACCTTGGCGGGCAGATTTCTTCGGTAAGAATGAACCAGTACAACTCTTATGACAAAACAGACAAAAATAAACCTCTGTATTTATTCAATAACGAGAACTCAAACTACGGATTTGCTTTTAAAGACAAAGCTGGTAAATTAGTAAGTACCAAAGATTTAAACTTTACTCCGACAGTAAATGGCAATGTAATAACTCTACACGCACAGCTGGAGTCTGCTACAATTCAGTTTATCTATACTTTACAAAAAAATTATAAAGTTGATTTTCAAGTAAAAACAGAAGGACTTTCTAAAGTAACTAATGACAACAAAGCTCTGTTTTCTTGGGATTATCAGGCTTTGGCTACAGAAAAAGGTAGAACACAGCAGCAGGGCTACACAGAGTTTGTTTATTCATTTGACAACTATTCCAGCTATGATTATGATGGAAGAGGAGAAATGGAGGAAACTGAAGAAACACTAGACTGGATCGGTGTGAAAAGCCAGTTCTTCACGGCTGTTTTCGAGGCTAAAAACGGACTTACGCAGTCTACAGGAAGCCAAGAACCAGTAGACAAAGGTGATTATCTAAAAACTTTCAACTATAAATCTGAAGTAAATCTTTCTGGAAACAAGGAGTTTAACGAAAGTTTCTCTTGGTATTTCATGCCGCTAGATTTGGATTTACTTGAAAGCTATGATAAAAACTTTGATAGAATCTTGCCACTTGGCTGGTCATTCATCAGAGCTATCAATGTTTGGTTCTTTATCCCTATTTATGAGTTTATTCAAAACCATTTAGGGCTTACGGCTGGTTGGGCTATTTTAGTGCTGACCATCATGGTTAAACTTATCCTTTCGCCTATCATGTTCAAACAGCACAAGCTGAGTGCGATGATGAGAGTAATCCGACCTGAAGTAGATGCTGTAAACGAAAAATACAAAGATGCTGACCCACTGAAAAAACAACAGGAAGTATTGGCGGTGTATAGAAATGCGGGGGTTAATCAGCTGGCGGGATGTATTCCAGCCCTTATGCAGGTGCCTATTTTCTATGCGTTATTCCGTTTCTTCCCGAATTATATCGATTTCCGAGGCAAGAGCTTCTGGTTTGTAGAGGATTTATCTTCATATGATGATATCATCAAGATTCCTTCTAACTTCCTTGGAATAGACCATTTGAGTATTTTTGCGGTGGCTTGTACGGTGGTTATTTTAATCTACACTATCATGACTTCTGGAAACATGCAGGCACCGAGACAAGAAGGAATGCCTGATATGAGACCACTAATGTACATTTTCCCAATTACATTCATGTTCTTCCTGAACTCTGCTGCATCAGGGCTTTCTTGGTACTATTTTGTGTCAAATGCTCTGAACATCGTGATTGTACTTGTCATCAAAAACTTTATCATCGATGAAAAGAAAATTCACGCTCAAATTCAGGAAAATAAAGCTAAACCTGCTAAAGAAGGGCGATTCCAAAGAAAAATGCGTGAGCTGATGGAACAAGCACAAGAACAGCAGAAAGAGCAACAAAGACAACAGAAAAACAACAAAAAATAATTTAAATTATTTATAAAACAGCCTTCAGCATTACTCTAAAAAAGAAAATGTTGAAGGTTTTTCTTTTGAATTATGAAAAAAGTAATCATCATCGGAGGAGGCGCTTCTGGATTTTTTACCGCTGCAAATATTGATACCAAACTATACGATGTCACTATTTTAGAACAAAATTCTGATGTCCTGCAAAAAGTAAAAATCTCAGGCGGCGGCAGATGTAATGTTTCCCACGCCTGTTTTGACCCGAGAGAACTCGTGCAATTCTACCCTCGTGGAAACAAGGAACTCCTCAGCGTGTTTACAAAATTCCAGCCTGGGGACACCATGAATTGGTACGAAGAACATGGAGTAGCCCTCAAAATAGAAGATGACAACCGAATTTTTCCTGAAAGCAACTCATCGCAAAGCATCATAGACTGCCTAGTCAATGAATGCAGAAAGAAAAATGTAAAAATACTTACCAAACAGACCGTTACCGAGATTTTACCGCAGGAAAACGGATATAAAATCCATACCACAGACCAAAATTATTTCGCGGATTATGTGGTATTCAGCACAGGAAGTTCGCCGAAAGCATTTAAAATACTGGAAAAACTGGGGCATCAGATTATCGCGCCCGTTCCGTCTTTATTTACATTTAACATTAAAAATGAAATACTGAAAGACCTCATGGGAACGAGTTTTCAGTATGTAAATATTGAAATTCCAAAGCTGAATTTAGAAGAGTCAGGTTCTCTGCTCATCACCCACTGGGGACTGAGCGGCCCTGCAATCCTAAAACTATCGGCATGGGGAGCGAGAGAACTTGCGGCACTAAAATACCAGTTTGAAATCATCGTTAATTTCATCGGAACAGCTTCAGAAGATGCTTTGGAAATATTTAAAAAATTCAAAGAAAATGAACCGAAAAAATCCATCGGCCAGTCCAAAATTTTTGATATTACCAATCGTTTTTGGCAAAGAATTTTATTCGTTTCTGGAATTGATACAACTAAACAATTAGCCAATACCAACAACAAAGAAATGCAGAAAATCATAGAAAATCTATGCTGCTGCCGAATGAATGTGACGGGAAAAAGCACTTTCAAAGAAGAGTTCGTCACGGCAGGCGGTGTGGATCTGAAGGAGATGGATTTCAAAACCATGAAAAGCAAAAAACTGCCCAATTTCTACATCTCTGGCGAGGTTCTCAACATCGATGCGGTTACTGGCGGGTTCAACTTCCAAGCGTGCTGGAGCGAAGGCTGGCTGATTGCTCAGGACTTAAACGCTGTGAACTAAGTTTTTTGTTTTTGATTTGAAAGAACAAAAATCAGCACCATGTTTAATATTATCAAATAAAAACCGATTCTCAGCTGGTTAATATTTTCTATAAATTCTAAAAAATAAAACCACACCACTGAACCTAACAACAAAACTATGTTAATAATAGACAAAGTCCTTATTAACATAGTTTTATTGAATACTGAACCTATAAACATTAATATTACTAAAAATAATACAAGCGGATAACATATAAAAGGAGAAAACTCAAAATCCTCTATCTTGTTCGTTTCAAAGCTAAAATAAACCGCTTCATAGAAGTTACACACTATACCCTGATTATCCAGAATAGGCACTAGTTTAGAGAGTGTTTGGCTTTCTTCCAAAGTGTCCAATACAAGAGTGTCTGATTGGGCTTCTGTATTATTCTGCACCGAAATAGCCGTCTCAGCCACGACTTCTGATTTCTTCTCCACGCCAGAACACATCTTTAAAAACGGCAGGAAGAAAATCAAAAAGTTGAGTGAAATTAAGCCTCTCAATTTTATTATATTGTTCATTTTATGGTTTAAAAATCCTTTTCTTGGAAGGTTTTCTGCACCTTATCTTTTTCGGATAAAATGATATCAGACATTGGAAGTTTCCAGTCTATGCCGAGCTCCGCATCATTCCAAATGATACCGCCTTCGGATTCTTTATTATAAAAATTATCACATTTATAAGTAAAAACCGCAGTCGGACTCAGCACTGAAAATCCATGAGCAAATCCTCTCGGAATGTAGAACTGCAGTCTGTTTTCAGCGCTAAGCTCCACACCAAACCACTGCCCAAAAGTAGGCGAATCTTCACGCAAATCCACCGCAACATCCCAGACTCTTCCCTCCTGACAAGACACCAGTTTCGCCTGAGCCATATCTCGTTTCTGCAAATGCAGCCCACGAAGAACTCCGTAAGAGGATTTGGAAACATTATCCTGAACGAAATGCCCGTTCATCCCTGTCAGCTGTTCGAATTTTTGTTCATTAAATTTCTCATAAAAATACCCTCTGTCGTCCTCAAAAACAGTAGGCTCTATGATGTAGCAGTCTTTCAGCTGTGTTGTTTTTATTTTCATTTTTCTATAAATATTCTATGATTTTTTCCAAAGCAATCCCTCTTGACCCTTTCAGCAGAATATTCTGAGAGGTTATCGTATAATTTTTGAGAAATTCTGCCAATTCCTCAGAAGTTGTGAAAGATTTTCCGGAAGAATTTATTTCTTTAAAATGTTTTCCTACGGTAATTATTTCGTTAAAAGACAGGGATTTTGCCAAAGATAAAATATTCTGATGTTCTTTCTGGCTCTCCTCCCCCAGTTCCAGCATGTCACCAATGATGATGGTCTTTGTTCCTTCAAATTCATTAAAGTTTTTAAGAGAAAGCGCCATACTGCTCGGGTTTGCATTGTAGGTATCCAAAACAAGCGTTTTTCCGTTTCTATCAATGACCTGAGAACGCATGTTTGTGGGTGTATAATTCTCTATTGCGGTCTTAATCTGATGAATATCCACCCCGAAATGAAGCCCTAAACTCGCTGCCGCACAGAGATTAGTGAAATTATACTCTCCCGTAAGGTGGGATTTTATTTTTTGCCCTTGATAAATAAGTCCTGCTAAATTCTGCTCTGTGAATTTATCAAACTGATAATCCGAAGATTCTTTACCAAATGTTATTTTATTTGGATAAGATTCTGTCTTTCCAACCTGAATTTCATCTGTTTCATTTACCAAAATAGTTTGATTATGCTGAATCAAATAATCATAAAGCTCTGATTTCCCTTTAATCACTCCTTCAAATCCTCCAAATCCCTCCAAATGAGCCTTTCCAAAATTGGTCACATAGCCGATATTCGGTTTTGCCAGAGAGCATAAAAATTCTATTTCTTTCTGATGATTAGCTCCCATTTCTACCACAGCCATCTCGTGTTCATTGGTTATGGAGAGCAGTGTTAGAGGAACGCCTATGTGATTATTGAGATTCCCAAAAGTATATTGGGTTTTATATTTTTGAGAAAAAACAGCATGAATAAGTTCTTTCGTTGTTGTTTTCCCATTGCTTCCAGTAAGAGCTATTATTGGAATTTTAAGCTGCTCACGATGATAAAGAGCCAACTCTTGTAAAAACTCCAAAGTTGAAGGAGTAAAAAATATATTTTTTTGAACATCAGCATACTGTTTGTCCTCCACAACAACGGCTGAAGCTCCCTGTTCGACAGCCATTTCTGCCAATGTAGCAGCATTAAACTGCTCCCCAGAAAAAGCAAAAAAGACATCTCCTTTTTTTATTTTTCTACTATCTATGCATACATTCCCTGCATTAAAGTATGCAGAATAAAATTCTCTAATATCAATCATTCCCCAAAAATATAAAATCCTTTCCAAAATTGGAAAGGATTTCTATAATTAATTATTATCTTCTAGATCTTTGGTTTAGTTTATCTTTTGCATCTTGAGCAACACGGAAACCAATCCATCCATAAGCTTTATTTTCATCCTTAAATCTTCTTTGTCCTGGATCCAACCAATAAGCTGTATCTCTCCAAGAGCCTCCTTTTACTACTCTTATGGTATTAGACATTTTAGAAGATCTTTGCTTATCATCTTTCTGAAGGACTACTTTTCCTTGCCCATCTACTATGAATCTTCTCTTCACAGAGTTATACATGCTGAACTTAGCAGAAGCACTATCATCAAGAACTTTTCCATAACCAGATTCTAATGAAGACATAAAGTCACCATCCATATAGTTCTTATTATCTTGTTTGATAACTCTTTCATATTGACCAGGCAATCCTTTATAAACAAGTCTTCCATCATTTAAGGTGTCATACTTTATAGTATTTCCTGCTATTTTCTTATAAGTTCCATCTGAATTCTTCACAGACTCAACAATCATGTTGCCTCTATAATAGTTGAAGTCATTAGCTTCTTCATCTATAATAGGTCTGTATACATCAGATGTCCATTCTGCAACATTCCCAAACATACCATAGATTCCTAAGTCATTAGACGGATATCTTTTCACATCAGAAGTTGCCGGAGAACCATCATTATTCCATCCTGCAATACCAGAATAGTCTCCTCTACCTTGTTTAAAGTTTTCAAGATACATTCCTCTGAAAGCGCCTCTCTTTCCTCTTAACTGGTCCTCTTTTGGAGTTTTTCCTAAATAGTTATTATAATCTCTATTTTTCTGAAGTCCAAGAGCGGCATATTCCCATTCTACCTCTGTAGGAAGTCTAAATCTAGTAACTACACCTGCAGTAGCATTTCTATTAGCAGACTGAATTTTAGTATTTTTTGTTTTAATACCTGTTGTCTTCTCTACTCTTTTCTGATCTACATAAGACTGCATTTCTGGGTCATTAGATCTAAATTTATCTAAATTGAAAGTATTATCCCCTTGGTTGTTAGATTCATTTGCATAGTAATCTTTTTTGATTACTCCTTTATCCATAAGAGCTTTTTCATTTGCTCTATCAGTAAGCCAGTCACAATATCTAGATGCTTGAATCCAAGACACCCCTACTACTGGATAATAATCATACTCTGGAGAACGGAAATAAGTCTCAGAATAATCATTTCTAGAAAGTTTGTTATTCCAAACCAAAGTATCTGGCAGTGCCCCTGAATAAATATTTTTAAAATTAGGGTCAGATGCAGGGAAAACGAATTTTAACCAAGTCACATACTCACGGTATTCGTAGTTGGTAATTTCAGTTTCACCTATAAAGAATGAGCTTACCTGCATTCTTCTTGGAGAATTATTCCAATCATGCATTACATCATCCTTTACCAATCCCATTACAAAAGAACCGCCACCTACATATACCATCCCTGGCCATCCTTTTTGCTTTTGCTCTTTACCTGTGAAAAACCAACCTCTTTGGTCATTTGGTTTCCATCCTGTCTTACTTGTAAAACTTTTTGTTCCACCTCCACTTTTAACATTACTATTACCCCCACAACTTGTAAGGATAGTGATAGCACTCAAAGCAGACAATGAGAATAATCTTAATTTTTTCATAATATTCCTAAAATATATACTATTCTTAATTTCAGAGTACAAAGAAAAATAATTTATTTCTTTTATCCAAAATATATATCATTTTTTTAACGATAAAATTTTATTTTTATTATTTCTGACCTTAAAATTTATTTTTCCACGATAAAATTCTTCCCAAAAATCTTCTCCACGAAATTTTCCTCTGTGTATTCTTTCGGATTGGCAACATTCAATTTTTTCAAACCTTCCTGACCGCTTTTGTATAGATAAAGAGCATTTTTATCCCTGAAATAATATACATAATTCACCTTTACAGAAGATTTTCCATTGCCATCACAAGGAGAAACCACCTCTACAGAAGAACCCACAAACTCCATCGTCGCAAAATCTCCAATGTTTTTTATTATCTTTTTCTCTATCAATATTTTATCATCAAAAGCAAAAGCCAGTTTCAAATCCTTAATCTTTGATTTATAAGAAGATATATTTTTCTTCGTTTTGCTCTCTCGCTCCCAGTAAAACAGATTTTTGCCATCCGCCCAAAACGCTGGCTGCCCTTGATACGAATAGAGTCCTTGATTTTTATAAAACACAAACTTCTCAAAATCAATATTCTGAAGGCTTGGATTTAATGTTAATTTCGCATCACTATTCATTCCTAATCTAAGCTCATAGTTATTCTCTCCATCGCTATAAACATCCTCAAAAACCTGTTTCAGCTTTTCTTTATGTTTAACTTCTGAAACATCCAATTCATTTCGTAAGTTTAAATAGACTCTGTCTTTATAGAAAAACAATTTACTTTCTGACTTAAACTCAGCTTTACTAGCCACAAAATGAACATCACCTATACCCTTAAGCGAAGCCAAGGAGTAAAACCAAATCCCTCCTTCGTTACCAAAATCAAGACAATGCCCTAGCCATATCTGTCTGACTTTCAAGTTATTAAAATTACCGTCAAAATCCTGCTTTCTAAATTCTGCCGTAACATCCGTAAAAATTGGGAAATTCACCAAATAGAAAGTATCTTCATCGTAAAGGAAAAACTTAGTTTCATCCTCTTTAAAAATTTGGGTAGTTTTAGGGTTTAAATCTGGGTAATCCTGCATTTTTTTCTGATCTACACGATAAGAATACACCTTTTTATCATCTTTCATAATGTAGAAATACCCATCATTCGATCTGTATCCAGAAGCCAAAACAACAGGATTTACAAGAAATTCAGGAATGGGAACAAACTTAAACTCATTACTATAAATATTAAAATCCAAATAATGCCACACACCACTGATTAAGAACAAATTACCATCCATTACTTTGATAACTTTCTTATTTTCAATAATTTTCGTGCTTTTATACTTTTCAAAAATAACCTCACTATCAGGAAAAACATAGTAAAAATAAGCATCCGCAACTATCGTATAATCACCATTAATACTGACAAATCGTGCATCTTTCGGCGAAACTCCTTCCAATAGTTTTTTCCCATAAGAAACAACACTTATTCCATTAGGGTCTTTTATAATATTTACCAAAAACACCTTGCCTTTTTCCACTTTTACACTCGTTTCCAACCTTGTATGGTAGCGGTAGCAGTCACTTGCTTTTACCTCATAAAACACTGAAAATAAAAACAATAGAACAAAACTTATTTTTAAAAATCTGGCTTTCATACTTTCAATTTATTTGAATTTCTCTTGGCTAATTTAGTATTTTTTAACTTAATTGTTTAAATCAACAAGGTTTTTATTTTCATGTTTCAATAGTATTCAAATAAAATTACTATCTTTGCAACTTAATTTTAATAGAAGATCTTTTAAT
>CAUQHD010000042.1:0-11762 GCA_963517805.1 uncultured Flavobacteriaceae bacterium
TATTTAACTTTAATTCTGCTGAAGATTATTCGTTTTCAAGTATCTCTATCCTATTTTCTGCTATCGTAATTACTTGTTTATTTGAAATAGGACGAAGGTCTAATTTCTTTCCGTATTTTTTAACTACATTTTGTGTTGTTTCTTCAAACGGAAAATCTAAATAATGTGGCAGAATATAGAAATCAACTATATTTAATCCTGTGAAAGACTGCAATTCTGGTGCGGCATGACTATAGTCCATTTCTTTTACAAACTCTATATCTGGGCAAAGAATAACAGACCCTGCGGAAGTTCCGATGTAGAGTTTGCCAGCACGAATCTGCTCTGTTATAAGTGCATCCGCTCCTTTTCTTCGTAACTCTTGAAGCAGGTAAAAAGTATTTCCTCCCGATACAAATATATAATCATTCCTGTTGAGTATCTCTGAAATCTTGTCAGGTGAAGCTGTAGTAATTTCTAATTCCTCTACGATAATTCCTAATTCCTCAAAAGCTTTTCTATCATCATCTACATAAAAGCGGACTTCCTCCACGAGGCTGGCTGTTGGGATAAAAGTAATGCGTTTTCCTTTTATTTCTTCTCCAGCAAATTTTGGAAATAAACTTGCTACCTCACTAAATGAGGAAGCTAAAAATAATTTTCTCATAGTTTTCTTTTTTATTAAGTAAGTTATCTTATTTCATTAACCACAAAGATAAGAAAAAAAAACAAATTCTCTCCCAAAAAGGAGAGGATTACACTAAGCTATTGCATCATTTTTTACCACTTTGTAGAGTTTGTCGCTTGGTCTTACACGGAAATCTGTCTTAAAAGTAATCACATCCGCTTTGGTTGCTTTTTGGCTGTCGCCTTTTCCTTCTACCATCATGCTTTCTACAACCATTTCTTGGGAACCTGTGGTAGGCCCTTGGATAAGAACCTTGTCCCCCACATTCAAATCAAATGCTTCTATAAGGAATTCCGCAATGCTGGTCTTTGGGTAATAGTGCGTTCCTCTTCCGATATAGACTTTTTTCTGTGTAGCGTTAGAACCAGGGTTTGGCGACCACTCGCCCAGTTTCTGCCCAAGGTAGTAACCACTCCAGAAACCACGGTTATAGACTGTTTCTAGTCGGCTCATCCAGTCTGTTACTTTTTCTTGGGAATAGGTGCCATCCGCTATGGAATCTATCGCCTCACGATAGCATTTAGTAACTGTTGCTACATATTCTGGCGCCCTGCCTCGTCCTTCTAATTTAAGGACTTTCACGCCTGCATCTACGATTTGGTCAAGGAAATTAATGGTACAAAGATCCTTTGGCGACATCATATATTCGTTGTCTAATTCTATTTCAAAACCACTTTCTTGGTCTATCACGGTATATTTCTTACGGCAGTTTTGCTTACACGCACCTCTATTTGCAGATGAGTTATGAGAGTGTAGACTTAGATAACACTTCCCAGAAACCGCCATACAAAGCGCACCATGCCCGAAAATCTCTATCTCTACCAAATTACCAGAAGGACCCTTTATCTGCTCTTTTTCTATCTGCTGACAGATTTTCTTTACCTGAGTAACACTAAGTTCTCGGCTCATAACCATCGTATCTGCAAAAAGTGCATAGAATTTAACCGTTTCTATATTGGTAATATTTATCTGTGTAGAAATATGCACCTCCATGCCTATCTGCCTTGCATAGGCGATTACAGCCTGATCCATCGCAATTACAGCCGTAAGGTCTGCCGCCTTGGCTCTATCCAAAAGGGTTTTGATGATGGAGAGGTCGTGGTCGTAGATAATAGTATTGAGTGTAAGGTAAGTTCTCACACCTTTTTCCTTACATCTTCTGCTGATTTCAGGGAGGTCATCTAGGGTAAAGTTCATGGAAGCTCTTGCTCTCATGTTAAGCTGTTCTACACCGAAATACACTGAATCTGCTCCATTATCCAAAGCCGCCTGCAAAGAAGTAAAATCTCCCGCGGGTGCCATTAGTTCTATTCTTCCTGTTTTTGTCATTGATGAATTTCAAATTTTTGCAAAGATATGCTTTTTAAAATTTTATTTTCTAATTCTTTATTTGTACTTTTCGGAGTTTAAAAAGTTAAAGCATGTTTTATTTATTTTTAGGGCTTGGGCTGGGTCTCATCATAGGCGGTGCGGCTGTATATTTCGCACTAAAATCTTCCCAAATCTCTCGGAATGTTTTCGAGGAATTACAGCAAAATTTCGTTAAAAAAGAAACTGAACTCAGCAATGCAGAAGGCAAAATCGATGAACTTTTAGAACAAATAAAAGGAGAAAAAGAATTTTCTGCTGGTCAAAGGGAAAAATTAAATATTACTGAAAACCAGCTTATAAAAGTATCCGCAGAGAAAGACCTTCAAAACGAACAAATCACAGAACTCCGAAAAACAAATGAAAATTTAAATCAATATATTTCTAATCTAAATAAAGAGAACCTACAGAATATTGCTAAAATATCCGAGCTTTCCGCCGAAAACAAAAACCTGCAAAGCTCCATGGAAGAGCAGAAAAACCTTTCCCAAAAACTACAAGAGGAAAGCAAACTCCATTTTGAAAACATTGCCAATAAAATTTTGGAAGAAAAAACAGAGAAATTCACAAACCTGAACCAAACTCACCTAAAAAATATTTTGGATCCGTTCCAAGAAAAAATAATAGAACTAAAAAACCGAGTAAACGAAACCTATGACAAGGAAGCAAAAGAGCGTTTCTCTCTCGGCGAAAAAGTAAAAGAACTAGCCTCTCTGAACCAGCAGATTTCCGAAGATGCCAAAAGGCTGACCCGCGCCCTAAAAGGAGAAAGCAAAACGCAAGGAAACTGGGGCGAGATGATTTTGGAGAGTATTTTAGAGAAATCTGGCCTAGTAAAAGGACGAGAATATTTCCTAGAATACGAACTGCGAAACGAGGACAACAAAGCCCTGTTTTCTGAGTTTTCAGGGAAGAAAATGCGCCCTGATGCCGTGATAAAATATCCCGATGAACGAAATGTAATTATAGACTCCAAAGTTTCTCTCACGGCTTTCACAGAGCTGGTAGATGAAACCGACCCAGAAGTCTATCAAATAAAACTAAACCAGCATTTGGCATCGGTGAAAAACCACATTCAGCAGCTTTCTCAGAAGGCGTATGATGACTATGGAAAATCATTGGATTTCGTGATGATGTTTATTCCGAGCGAGCCAGCCTATATCGCAGCGATGCAGGCCGACCAAAACATCTGGAACTACGCCTATGAAAGAAGAATTTTACTGCTGAATCCGAGCAACCTTATCACTTCTTTGAAACTGATAGCAGACCTTTGGAAGCGAGAATATCAAAATAGGAATTCCATAGAAATAGCGGAAAGAGGAGCCAAACTTTATGATAAATTTGTGAATTTTGTGGAGAACCTTGAAAAAGTTGGGAAAAATATAGACCAAGCAAAAGCTTCCTACACAGAGGCTTACAAACAACTGCACAGCGGAAGGGACAACCTCATCACACAGACCCAAAAGATGAAATCTCTGGGAATCAAAAACAAAAAAGAACTTCCACAGAGTTTGATTGATAATTCTGAACCAACCAATGAATAAAAAATCATGATTATACAAAGTCTTCAAAACGAAAAAATAAAAAAACTAACCAAAATTCTCACTAAAAATAACGAGAGAAAAAAACTCAAGATATTCGCTGCAGAAGGAAGGCAGGAAAACGAAAGAGCTTTGAAATTTGATTTTGAAGCGGTGGAATTCTTTATTTGCGAAGATATTTTCGGGACAGATTTCCCAAAAGGGAAAATACATCTGGTTTCTCGCGAAGTTTATGAAAAAATAGCTTACAGAGGCTCTTCTGAGGGAATTATCGGTATTTACAAAGAAAAAGAAACCCCACTGAATGATTTTAAACCAAAAGCGAATTCCTCCATCATCGTGCTGGAAAGCATAGAAAAACCTGGGAATTTGGGAGCGGTTTTGCGCAGCTGCGAGGCTTTTGGGATAGACGCCCTTGTCATCACGGATTCTAGAACAGATTTTTATAATCCTAATGTTATCCGAAGCAGTGTGGGCTGTCTTTTTGGGATGAATCTCTTTCAAGCAGAGAATCAAGAAGTTGTTGATTTCTTAAAAAATAATGATTTTCAGATATTTACTACAATAATGAACACTGACTCCAAAGGGATAAATGAAAAGAATTTGACTGGAAAATCAGCCATTGTATTCGGAACGGAGCATTCTGGGTTGAGTGATTTTTGGAGAGGAAAAGGAGAAAACATCATCGTCCCAATGGCAGGAACGATAGACTCTCTCAATCTAAGCAACGCTGTCGCTATAAGCTGCTACGAGATACTAAGACAAAAATCTCTCACTAAAATTAGTGAGAGACTTTAATTGTTTCTTAAGAGTTAAATTATTTTTTAACTTCTTCTTTAACTTCTTTAGCAGCAGCTTCTACTTTAGCAGCTCCTTCTTCTACTTTAGCAGCAGCAGCATCTTTAACTTCTTCTTTAACTTCTTTAGCAGCTTCTTCTACTTTAGCAGCAGCCTCTTCTACTTTAGCAGCAGTAGTATCAACTGGAGCTTCAGCAACAGAGTCTTTGTTTTCTACTTTTTCTTCTACTTTCTTGTCACCACCGCAAGAAACTAATGCCAATGCTGCAACAGCAGCTACAAACAATGATTTTTTCATAATACAAAAATTTTAAAATAATTAATAATCTCTTTTTGTCACTTTGACAAGGCAAAGATATAGCGAAAAGAAAAATTTGGATAAGAAAAATAATTGTAATACCTTTGTAAAAACTATTTTACAAATAAACAATACTGACAAACAAATATTTAGCAACAAAATAAACACTTTGGCAAACTTAGATTTATTATATTTTGAGCAATTAAAAGCAGAAATTCAGGCTGAATATCTGAAAAACAACTCTCCATCTGAGGAAGACATCTCCAAATGGAAAGGTATAGATATAATATATTTTCAAGAAGACCTGAGGAAAAGAGCAAAAGGAAATATAAGTGAAAAGACATTTTATACCTACTTTAAAACGCCTAATATAGATAAATTACCAAGAATAGACATGCTAAATCTATTATCTATATACGCTGGCTATGAATCTTGGTTTGATTTCAAAAAACAACATTCTTTTGAAGATAAAGAAATTATAAACAACACTACTGAAAATCTTGAACAAAAACCTATTTTACAAAAAAACAATATTGTAAATCAGGAATATAAAGAAAAAAACAATTATAAATTATTAAAAAATACAAAAACTTATATTTGGGTAATTACATCTATCATTTTAGGTGTTTTAATTGTATTTTTAGCTTTTTCTGACCAAATTTTTAAAAAGACTTATCAATTTTGCTTTACGGATGCAGACAGAGGTACAAATATCCAAAGCACCATAGATATAAGGGTAATAAAAGATAACGAATCTCCAATACTCTATAAGGTAAAACCTGGTGAATGCTTTGTTTTTAATACAAAAGACAAAGCATTGAAAATGGAAATTTCGGCTCCACTATATGAAAAAATAGAGATTTCAAGAAATTTGGAAAACGCCTCAGAAATTGAAACTATAAGTCTTAAACCAGATGATTATGCCCTGATGCTGCATTATTATTCTACAAAAGATACTGATAATACATCTTTGGAATACATCAAAATGAGACAGCAGAAACTTAATAATTTAATCAGCGACAGCGCTCTCATTTACCAAGTGTTTGATAATGAGATATATGGAGTAGAAACCCTCACTAAACAAAAATATATCGGATTGGTAACAACACCTACAAAGTCATTACAAAATCTAAAAGTAATCGCCACCAAAATCAAAAATGGAAAAATAGTATCAATCAAATTCAAAATAGAAAATAATGAAAAAAAGTAAGTTATTAATATTAGCCGCATTTATTGCTTGTATTTGCACTGCTTGTAAAAAAGAGCCGGAAGAAATAAGCGACTTAGACAAAATAAAATACAACAACAAAAAATCGTCCTATCCAACCGTAAAAATGGATAGCGCCCAAGCAATCAATAGTATTACAAAACAAAAAGTCCAAGAGCTACTGGATTTATCGGCCATTTATGCATCCGGCAATAAAAATTCGGAAGTAGATTCTCTGATTTATAATCAGATAAGCAGTTATTTCATCAATCCTGATTCCACGAAAATAAACCCTCTCATCAGCGAATTAGATAGTTTGAAAGTAAGAAATATTAAGGTAAATTCTTTGGATATTAACAAGGAAATTAAAGGAAAGGACACCTTAGATATCGCTTCATTTACTTTAGAATATTTTGGAAAAAACAGAAATAGCATCGGGCGTTTTAATAAAAAGGCGAGCTATGTTCTGAAAAAATCTCCAATAAAATTCGTAAAGGAATTCAAGTTTTATTTTATAGATTTTGATTTAAAAGAAGAAAAGTCAAACACTCCTTCAGGAGTTACCAAATAATCCAAAGGGAAATCTGCCTCGGAAATATCGGATATTTCTTCATTTGGCGGGAAGAAACTCAGCCCTATTTTTATATGGGTTTTTGCTTTCATAAAAAATCTATCATAAAAGCCTTTTCCATAGCCCACTCTATTTCCTTGATTATCACAATATAATAGTGGAGTAAGAACAAAATCAAAACTAACATTCTCAACTGGGTCTCCTTTCGGTTCCAAAATCCCCCATGAATTAGGGATTAACTCAGTTTTTGGTTTTAACTCGATGCTTACCAATTCTCTTCCAGACATTTTGGGAACGAATGTAGATATTCCTTTTTCCCATAAATACTCTATAAAGAGCTTAGTATCAATTTCTTTTTTTTCTTTAATGGACAAAAAAAGATGACTTGCCTGAAAATCAGACAAGTCAAAATAATCTATAAATCTATCAAAAATTTTTTTTGATAAAGTCTCAACTTCTTGAAAAGAAAGTTTCTCTCGTTTTTCTAAATAAATTTTTCTTAATTCAGATTTCGTAAACTTGCTCATTATCAAGAAAAAATATTATCCATTTGAAGGCATTTCACCTTTAAACAAGAATGAAACTATTTCTTTGTTTACTTTATCTATCATCTCCGTGAATAGATGGAAAGATTCCTGTTTATAAATCACCAATGGATCTTTCTGTTCATAAACAGCACCCTGTGAAGAGCGGCGGAGATCATCCATTTCTCTTAAATGTAATTTCCAATTTTCATCAATAATTGATAAAGAAATGTTCTTCTCAAAATCAGAAACCAAACTATCACAATACGTTTCGTAGGCTTCTTTCAGGTCTGTTACGATATTAAGAACTTTATGCCCATCTGAAAACGGAACCTGAATATTTTTGAATAAAGAGCCTTGTTGATTATAAACATTTTCAATAATAGGAAAGGCTTTGTCTTTCATTACCTGAAGTTTCATTTTATAATCTTCCGAAGCCTTTTTATACACTATTTCTACCAATTCCTGAAGCTGCATATTCTTAAATTCTTCCTCAGAAACAGGAGCCTCCATGGTGAAATATTTAATGATTTCGTACTCAAATTCTTTATAATCATGAGCTGATTTAGTTACAGACACTATAGATGCCGCTGTATCATAAATCATGTTTTCTATATCGTATCTCAGATGGTCTCCAAACAGCGCATTTCTTCTTCTTTTATAGATAACATCCCTTTGTTTGTTCATCACATCATCATACTCTAGCAATCTTTTTCTGATACCAAAGTTATTCTGTTCCACTTTTTTCTGAGCTCTCTCAATGGATTTTGTAATCATAGAATGCTGAATCACATCTCCTTCTTTATGCCCGAGTCTATCCATCATCCGTGCAATTCTTTCAGACCCGAAAAGGCGCATCAGATTATCCTCCAAAGATACATAGAACTGAGAGCTTCCTGGGTCTCCTTGTCGGCCTGCTCTACCTCTCAGCTGTCTGTCTACCCTTCTGGAATCGTGTCTTTCTGTTCCGATAATTGCCAGACCTCCAGCATCTTTTACCTCCTGTTTTAGTTTAATGTCCGTACCACGCCCCGCCATATTGGTTGCTATAGTAACTACCCCAGGGTTTCCTGCTTCTGCTACAATTTCAGCTTCTTTCTTATGAAGCTTTGCATTCAACACTTGGTGTGGTATCTTTCTCAAACTCAATGCTCTTGACAGCAATTGTGATATTTCCACCGATGTAGTTCCCACCAACACAGGTCTCCCCTGCGCAATAAGTCTTTCTATTTCCTCAATTACTGCATTGTATTTTTCACGATTAGTTTTATAAACCAAATCTTGTTTGTCTTTTCTCAAAATAGGTCTATTCGTAGGAATTACAACAACATCGAGTTTATAAATCTGCCAGAACTCGCCTGCTTCGGTTTCCGCTGTTCCTGTCATACCTGCCAGCTTATTATACATACGGAAATAATTTTGAAGTGTAATTGTAGCAAATGTCTGGGTTGCTGCTTCAATTTTTACATTCTCTTTAGCCTCAATCGCCTGATGAAGCCCATCAGAATAACGGCGACCTTCCATGATACGACCCGTCTGCTCATCTACGATTTTCACTTCACCATCAATTACCACATATTGGTCATCTTTTTCAAAGAGTGTATAAGCTTTCAATAACTGGTTAAGTGTATGGACTCTTTCAGATTTAATGGCAAACTCTCTGAACAATTCATCTTTTGCAGCGAATTCTTCTTCTTTAGGGAGATTTTTGGCTTCCAGCTCTGCTATTTCTGTCCCGATGTCTTGGAGAACAAAGAAATTAGGATCAGAATTCCCCTGAGACATGTACTCCACTCCTTTATCTGTAAGGTCTATCTGATTGTTCTTTTCATCTATCACGAAATACAAGTCTTTATCTACTTTATGCATTTCGCGGTTGTTATCCTGCATATACTGCGCTTCTGTCTTCTGGAGAAGCACTCTGTTTCCATCTTCTGACAAGAATTTTATCAAATGTTTATTTTTCGGAAGACCTCTATATGCTTGAAGAAGTTTAAACCCTCCTTCTTTTCTATTTCCTGCAGCAATGAGTTTCTTTGCCTCATTAAAAATCCCTGAAACCGTTTTTTTCTGGATTTCCACAATTCTGTCAACGGATGGTTTTAAAACATCAAATTCATGTCTATCTCCCTGTGGAACAGGCCCTGAGATAATCAATGGAGTTCTTGCATCATCTATCAAGACTGAGTCTACCTCATCCACTACAGCAAAGTTCAATTCTCTCTGAACCAGCTCTTCTGGAGAAGTCACCATGTTGTCTCTCAGATAGTCAAAACCAAACTCATTATTCGTTCCATAAGTGATATCCGACTGATACGCCTTTCTTCGGCTGTCCGAATTCGGTTCGTGGTTGTCTATACAATCTATGGTAAGTTCATGGAACTGATACAAAGGCCCCATCCATGCAGAGTCTCTTTTTGCAAGATAGTCATTTACCGTTACCACATGTACCCCTCTTCCGGTAAGTGCATTGAGGTAAATAGGAAGAGTTCCTACCAAGGTTTTCCCTTCTCCTGTTGCCATTTCAGCAATTTTACCACTATGAAGCACAGACCCTCCTATAAATTGCACATCGTAATGCACCATATCCCACACTACGCTCGTTCCTGCAGCATCCCAGCTGTTCTTCCAAACTGCCTTGTCTCCTTGTATTTCCACGAAATCTTTTGTTGCTGCCAGCTCTCTGTCTCTGTCCGTTGCCTCTACTACAATCTGCCCGTTCTCCGCCCATCTTCTGGCAGTTTCCTTCACCAATGCGAAAGCTTCCGGCTGGATTTCGTTTAGTACTTTTTCTTCTATTTTGTAGGAGTCCTTTTTCAGAGATTCTATTTTAGAGAACAACCCTTCCTTTTCATCAATATTTGCAGTAGATTTTATTTGCGCCTTCAGCTCTTCTATCTGTGCTGAAATCTCTGCTGTTGCAGTTTTTATCTTCTCTCTAAACTCTCTTGTCTTTTGTCTCAGTTCATCATCTGAAAGTTCGCGGAGAGCTGGTTCTACTTTCTTGATTTTTGCAACAATCTTCCCTACTTCTTTTAAATCTTTCTGGTTTTTATCTCCTAAAAAACTCTTTAAAATTTTGTTTAAAAAACTCATAATGTTTTGCTTTATGGGCAAGAAACAACGCCAGAATGCCTTAGGGCAGCCTGCCGTGAAATCTCTAAATTCTTGTTATTTTAATATTCGTCTTCGTTCCAAAGAAAATCCTCATCAGTAGGATAGTCACTCCAGACTTCCTCTATGGATTCATATATTTCGCCTTCATCTTCTATTGCCTGCAGGTTTTCTACTACTTCCATAGGGGCACCTGTTCTTATGGCATAGTCTATTAATTCTGCTTTAGTCATCGGCCAAGGGGCATCGCTTAAATATGAAGCTAATTCTAATGTCCAATACATATCATTTATTTTTTTGCAAAAGTTAAAAAAAAAGTTGAATTTTCAAAGTCTTTATATGGTTTTTAATTATGATTTAAAACAGACTTTTTACTTTCTTTATATATTCTCTATTTTTTACTCAAAAACCATTCCACGAATTTTTTTATGCCATTTTGGAACTTCGTTGTAGGATTATAGCCTATCATCGCCTGTGCTTTGGTAATATCGGCATTGGTTTTATTGACATCCCCAGGCTGCATTGGCAGGTTTTTCCTAACGGCTTTTTTCTCTACGCAAGCCTCTATGGATGAGAGCATCTCCTCAAGGGTAACCACCTCGCTCTCGCCAAGGTTGAGGATTTCATAAACATTCTTATGGTTTTCAAGGTATTTTATGGACTTCAAAATCCCATCAATAATATCTTCTACAAAGGTATAATCCCTCGCCGTATTGCCATCCCCATAGAAAGGCACTTCTGCCCCATCGGAAATCAGTTTGGTGAATTTATGTATTGCTAAATCTGGTCTTTGGCGAGGCCCATAAACCGTGAAAAACCTTAGCTGAATCATATCTATTCCATACAAATGATGGTAGGTATGCCCTAATATTTCGCCGCATTTTTTAGTCGCTGCGTAGGGCGAAATAGGCCTGTCCACATTGTCTGTTTCGGAGAAAGGGATTTTTTCATTATTGCCATAAACACTGGATGAGGAGGCGCAGACAAACTTATGAATGCCAAATTCCCTGCACAGTTCCCAAAGATTCATAGAGCCTTTTATATTCACATCGGCGTATTCCAGAGGCCGCTCAATAGAGGGGCGGACGCCCGCCAGTGCCGCCAGATGCACCACCATATCTATTTGGTTCTCTGCGAAGATTCTCCGAAGCCCTTCCATGTCTCGGATATCCTGCCAATAGAGCTTGTAGCGGTCTGAAGCGGTCTGTGAAACAAGCCTCTGGATATCCTTTTCTTTATCCAAAAACTCAAAATCTGCAGACTGCCCTACGGATTCCAATGTATTTTTGACCTTGATTTCATAGGAATAGAAATCATCAAAATTATCTACATTGATGACAGAATGTCCGTTTTTTAACAATTGTTCTGCCAGATGAGAACCTATAAAACCACTTGCGCCTGTAATAAGATATACCATTTTTTAATTTTACAAAACCTGATGCAAATTTAGACAAAAATTAAATAACAGAACAAAAGAAGAAGGTAATTATCATTAAGTTAGTTATTATTAAATTTGTATTTTCTCTTGATAAAAAGTACAAAAAAAATGCCTATTTTCTTTTGTCGCCTTTCCCTTTTGGGAGTGAGATAAGTCAAAGGGAAAAATGTTTTCGGAATGCGCAAAATAATTAAATTACAAAGTAGTATTTTTGCCTAAAATAGACCGCAATGATA
>CAUQHD010000043.1:0-11650 GCA_963517805.1 uncultured Flavobacteriaceae bacterium
TTTTAGGAGCAATGATTACAATCGGCAGATTCTCATCAATCATAGCAATAGGCCCATGCTTCATCTCTGCAGCCGGATATCCTTCAGCATGAATATACGAAATTTCTTTCAGTTTCAATGCTCCTTCCAAAGCCGCTGGATAATTATATCCTCTACCCAGATATAAGAAATTAGCTGCATTAACAAAATTTCTTGCAATTTTTTGTGTAATTTCATGTGTGCTTTCCAATACTTCTTCTATTTTCTTAGGAAGAGTATCAAGTTCTGTAATCAACCTCATGAAATCAGCATTACCTAAATTACCATTGTGTTTACCCAACTTCAGGGCAATTAAAGATAATATTGTAAGCTGTGCAGTAAAGGCCTTTGTAGAAGCGACCCCAATCTCTGGTCCTGCATGCGTGTAAGAACCCGCATTTGTAACTCTCGCAATCGAAGAGTCTACAACATTACAAATTCCATAAACAAACGCTCCTCTTTCCTTAGCAAGTTTTATTGCCTCCATAGTATCTGCAGTTTCTCCTGATTGAGAAATTGCAATTACAACATCTTTATTTGTAATAATCGGATTTCTATATCTAAATTCCGATGCGTATTCTACCTCTACGGGAATCCTCGCAAATTCTTCTATCAGATATTCTCCTATCAATCCAGCATGCCAAGATGTTCCGCAAGCAATAATGATAATTCTCTCCGCTTTATTAATTCTCTCCAAATGATCCCATATACCAGCCATTTTGATAATTCCTTCATCTACCAATAGACGACCTCTCATGGTATCATGGATGGATTTAGGTTGTTCAAAAATTTCTTTAAGCATAAAATGCTCATATCCACCTTTTTCTATCTGTTCTAAACTTAACTTCAGTTCACGAACAGCAGGGCTTATCTTTTGATTATCCTTGATTGATCGAATTTCCACTCCATCATTAAGGCTTATAGTCGCCATATGCCCTTCTTCAAGGTAAATTGCTTCTTTAGTAAATTCCACAAATGGAGAAGCATCAGAAGCTATAAAATATTCATTATCTCCCAATCCTATTGCTAATGGAGAGCCTAATCTTGCCACTACTAAAAGTCCTGGGAAATCATCATGCATCACTGTGATAGCATAAGCCCCATAAACTTCATTCAATGCAGAACGAACAGCCTCTGGAAAAGAAAGCTTGCTGTCCAAATCCATAAAATACTGGACAAGATTTACAAAAACCTCTGTATCTGTTTCAGATTTAAAAGTAAATCCTTTTTCTATAAGCATTGTTTTAATAGCATCATAATTTTCTATGATCCCATTATGCACTACTGCTATTTTTCCGTTATTAGATAAGTGTGGGTGTGAGTTTATATCACTCGGCGCTCCATGAGTTGCCCATCGGGTATGCCCCATTCCTACATGCGCTTTACCCTTCAAATCTTTGGACACTTTTACTAAATCATCTACTTTACCTTTAGTTTTTGCAACTTGAAAGTCCGCATTATCACTATCCAAAACTATACCTGCGCTATCATAGCCTCTATATTCCAACCTACGAAGACCATTGATTACAATGTCGTAAGCATCCTGAAAGCCTGTATATCCAACAATTCCGCACATAATCCAATTTTTATTTTACAATATAAGTAACTAATAACCTTGGTCTGTATTGACTTACAGAATTAGTTCCCACGAAAACAGCCCTATTAGGAGAATACACATTAGTATTGTAATCCTCACTAACTAACGCTCCATTATAATTAGTCAGATAACTTCCTATATTAAGAATTATATCTTTTGCCTCCTGTCCCTGCTCTACAATATCTTTCACCGTTTTTGTGATATTTACATCATAGTAGGATGGGTTTGCGTTTGTCGCATAAGCTGTTACTAATTTAAAATTATTATTATATAGCATCGCTTTAATATCAGCAATAAAATCCGTTTCTCCTTCTTTTTTTACCAAGAAATTATCTGGTTTGGTATAACTATTATTCCAAACCGAAGTATCTGTGTATAATCTTATCTTAGCAGAGACTATTGCTGCTCTTCTGTCTCTTCGCAATGTTTTAAGAGCTTCTATCGCATTTTCTGGTATTTTTATACCTGCTCCTGGACCACCCATTCCCTGCATATAAAGGAGAGGATCTCCATTAGTTCTGTCTATACCAGCCATTACATTATTAAAAATAGTACTTCTATTATAAGATATCTGGCTGAAATGAACATTTGGAGAAGCTAAGTTAAAAGAATAAGTTCCCTCTTTTCTATCTGATGCATCTCCATATGTATAATACATAGTCATCGTAACCTGATCTGGAGCAAAATTTATCAAATAACCATCATTTTCCTGAACTGAAATTTTAAGTCCTTTAAAATAATTGATAAAATTACTTTCATTACTCAACTCTGTAGCTCCGCTTTTATTAGCTATTTTTGTTTGGAAATGAACTTTATCTAATTTGATTCTTACTCCTGCTTCTCTTGTCAAAAGGACTGTATTATCAGAAGTTTTATTTATACTGACTGCATAAACATTCCCTGAAAACGCCTTAGTTCCTAACGGAACTCCACTTGTAGCAACTGTGCTATTTGACAACATTTCTGTTCCAACAGCCCCCAAATCAGTAGTAATTTCATGAACATCAATATTCATTGTTGCTGCTGGATTACCATATTTAACAGCTTCGTATTTTGTTAATGTCTGTTTTGCAGCTTGACCTTCATGGGTTACATTTGTTGTAGTAACCGCTTTGGTTGTAGCATCATACTGAGGTTTAATCTCTAAAACAACAGAATCTACCACTGGATTAGTTCCAAAATCAGGAGCATATTTGGATAATCTTACTTGAGTAACATATGCGGATTTCTGCATACCGAACTGATTTTCAGAGAAAACTCCTAATGTTGCTTTTTTCAGAGAATACGAATCCGACCTTACTACATCATTATTGTTAACATTATAAGCAACCAAGTCATAAGCTGCTTGTTCCCCTTGCGCTTCATTATTTTCAAAAAACTGCAGACCCAAATCATCTGCATCTGAGTTACATCCCACCGCAATACTCCCCAAAAACAACGAGAATAAGAATAACTTTATTTTTTTCATTATTTGTAAACTTTACAGTTTAATCTTCTAATTCAAACTTTGGTATCTCAGATTGTTTGTAAGCATTCTCCAAAGTTTTATCCAATTTTTTATCTCCTTTTATAAGCTTATCTACCAATCCCATACTTTCTGCGACAAAATTCTGCGTTGTAGGGTGTTCAACAGCTTTTACATCTACAATATTATCAAATGCTAATTTCTGCGACACTTCACCTCCTAACACGACATCCTCTTCATTATATATAGACAACACAAATTTTGTATCCTGAAAATAAGAATCCGACTTATAATAATACTTAAGATATATCGGTATAAAAACTGACATCCAGCCACTTAAATAAACAACATCTGGAACCCAGTTTAGTTTTTTTATTGTTTCTATTACGCCCCTTGCAAAGAAAATTGCCCTTTCATCATTGTCTTCAAAAGGTTTTCCTTCCTCATCTGTATAATATTGTTTTCTTTTGAAATATTCCTCATTATCAATAAAATACACCTGAAGCCTTTCACCCGGCAGAGAAGCTACTTTTATAATCAAAGGCTGATCCAAATCATTAATAATAATGTTCATCCCTGACAGACGAATCACCTCATGCAATTGATACTTTCTCTCACTTATAGCACCAAATTTAGGCATAAAAACCCGAACATCATTTCCTTCGTGATGCATCTTCAAAGCCATTTTATTCACCGCCTGAGCCATGTTGCTTACCTCATTATAAGGGAACATTTCTGTGGTGACATATAATATTTTTTGGTTTGACATACTTATACCTTTGATTCTAAAAAAGAATTCATCGTGCAAAGTTACAAAATTTTACATAAAAAATGTAATTCATATAAAAAAAATTAGAACCCTGCGATTTGCAAGGTTCTAATTACAATTAAAAATATTTTTTTATTTTAAAATTGATATAATCTGTTCCGCTAGTGAAATGCCGATTCTATCCTGCGCTTCATTAGTAGAAGCTCCTGTATGAGGAGTTAATGAAATTTTCGGGTGCGATAGAACACTCTTAGCAGGCGTAGGCTCATTGATGAACACATCTAGCCCAGCAAAAGCCAATTTACCGCTATCCAAAGCTTTTAGAAGCGCTTCTTCATCTACTACTCCACCTCTGGCACAGTTCACTAGTGCCGCTCCATTTTTCATTAAATCAAATTCTTTCTGACCAATAACAAATTCTTTTTGAGCTGGAACATGAAGCGTAACGAAATCTGCTTCTTTTAGAACTTCTTCTTTAGACTGAGTTTTGATTTCAAAATCTACTGACTGCCCATTGAAAAATTCTACTTTTAAATTCACTTTTTTAGCAAAATTATCCACCGCTAAAACTCTCATTCCTAGACCTAAAGCCATTTTAGCCACTTCCTGACCAATTCTACCAAAACCAATGATACCGATAGTTTTACCTCTCAGCTCAACGCCTTTTGTATAAGCTTTTTTAAGTTCTGCGAATTTAGTATCGCCTTCTATTGGCATTTTTCGGTTAGAATCCGTTAAAAATCTACATCCTGAAAACAAATGAGCAAAAACCAATTCTGCCACAGATGCTGACGAAGCCGCAGGTGTATTAATTACATTGATACCTTTTTCTCGTGCATATTCCACATCTATATTATCCATTCCTACTCCTCCTCTACCGATGATTTTCAGAGATGGACAAGCATCTATGATATCCTTTCTTACTTTGGTTGCACTACGCACTAGAAGCGTTCTCACTTGGTTTTCATTGATATAGTTTATCAATTCTTCCTGCGGAACTTTGGTTGTAATCACCTCAAAACCTGCTTTTTGCAAACCATCAATTCCAGATTGGTCCAAGCCATCATTTGCTAATACTTTCATAATAATATTTTTAAATAAATTTCTAATAATAGTTATCCCACAAAGATATAAATTTGATTTTAAATATTTGATATTTCAAGACTAAAATAAATTGCTAAATTTGTCCTTTATTGAACAAATGGAAGAAAAAGTAGTTTTAATCACTCCAAATGATGAATTTTTAGGCGTAATGAACAAGCAGGAAGCCCATGAAAAGGGAGTTCTGCATCGTGCTTTTTCTGTTTTTTTGTTTAATGCAAAAGGAGAAATGCTCCTGCAAAGAAGGGCTGGTTCTAAATACCATTCGCCCAATCTATGGACTAATGCAGTCTGCTCCCACCCACGAGAGGGGGAATCCTATAAAGAAGCCGCTCTAAGGCGTATGCAGGAAGAACTTGGGATTTCTGCTGATATAGAGGAAAAATTTCATTTTATCTATAAAGCTGATGTAGGACAGGGACTTTGGGAGCATGAGCTGGACTATGTTTTTACTGGATTTTTCGAGGACGATTTCAGCCTAAATTCGGAGGAAGTTTCAGAAGTCCGCTACATTTCCACAGAGGATTTGGATAGAGAAATAAAAGAAAAACCAGAAAACTTCACTGAATGGTTTAAAATAATACTCAACGAATACAAACAGCATTTATCATGAAAAAATTATTATTTAAATTATTTTTCACATTGGCTTTCGCTTCTATTTCCCTGCACGGACAGGAGAAAATACAGCAGGTGGAATTTATTAGTTTTGGAGGAAGAGCTCTTTATTCAAGCCGATACACCCTCAATTCTCTAAAAAAAGAATTTAGCGCAAAACCTCTAATGGGACAAAAAGAAGAACTCCCAAAGGAAATTTCGCTACCAAACACGCCCAAGAACTGGGAAGCTTTCACTAAAAAAATAAATCTGAACAAATTCAAAAAACTGAGAGATGGCCCTAGCCAACAGGCTTTTGATGGGCAGGACGAGGTCATTATCATCAAAACTGATAAAAAGACTTATAGAAAAATGAACGCCAGCGGCAACGACCATGACAGGGAAGTTTGGTATGATTTACTACAAATCATCGCAAAGGAATTTGGAAAGAAAAGTATTTATGAATAAATAAAATTTTATGAAAAAATTATTGTTTAAACTATTTTTCGCATTGGCTTTCACTTCTATTTCCCTGCACGGACAGGAGAAAATACAGCAGGTGGAATTTAGTAGTTTTGGAGGAATGGCTCTTTATTCAAGCCATTATACCATCAATTTTCTATACAAAGAATTTGAAGCAAAACAAGTTATGGGAGAACCTGCAGAGCTCCCAAAGAAAATTTTACTGCTAAATCCACCTGATAAATGGAGGGTTTTCACAAAGAAAATAAATCTGGATAAATTCAAAAAACTGAGAGATGGTCCCAGCGAACAGGCTTTTGATGGGCAGGACGAGGTCATCATCATCAAAACTGATAAAAAGACTTATAGAAAAATGAACGCCAGCGGCAACGACCATGACAGGGAAGTTTGGTATGATTTACTACAAATCATCGCAAAGGAATTTGGAAAAAAAGGCATTTATGAATAAATAAATTATTTTTATGAAAAAGTTTTTCTTTATTTTCGTTTTGTATTGGCTTCATTCTTGTAATGGAACAGAGAAAACAATAGCCACCAGCTCAGACACTCAGAAAACCAGCATTTCTGAAAAACAAAATGCTGAGAAAATAGAAAGGATAATTTATTCTCAAACAGGAGGAGATACTGATGGTAAAAATGTACATTTAGTGATAACCAAAGATTCTATTATTTATCGTCTTACAGAAGGCGTAGTTAATAAAAAAACCATAGCAAATTTGTCATTAAATAACAATAATAAAGACTGGGAGGCGTTCATTGATAAAATTGATTTAGAGGATTTTGAAAAGGGAAAACTGAGCAAAGAACTGATAATGGATCTCCCTACAACAAAAATCATAATAAAAACCGATAAAAAAGAATATTCTAAAACTAATATTCAAAACAATAAAACTTGGGATTACATTACCAAACAAATTATAGACATAAAATACTCACAATTAAATAATCATTTAAATTTAGAAAAATGAAAAAAACAGCACTTTATAACAAACATGTAGAACTCGGCGCTAAAATGGTGCCTTTCGCTGGTTTTGATATGCCTGTCCAGTATGCTGGCGTAACGGAAGAACATTTCGCTGTGAGAGAAAAAGCAGGAATGTTTGATGTATCGCACATGGGACAGTTCATCATAGAAGGTGCAGGCGCAAAAGACCTTCTGCAATATGTAACTACCAATGACCTAAATACGCTGACTGATGGAAAAGCCCAGTATTCCTGCCTTCCGAACGGACAAGGAGGAATAGTGGATGACCTCATCATCTACAAAATGGCGGACGAAGTATATTTCGTGGTGGTCAATGCCTCTAACATTGAAAAAGACTGGAATCATATTTCTAAATTCAATGAAAAATTCGGAGCAAAAATGACCAATATTTCCGATGAAACTTCTCTAATCGCTATCCAAGGGCCTTTGGCAACGCAGATTTTACAAAAGCTAACCAGCACTAATCTTTCCGAAATCCCTTATTATCATTTCACTATCGGAACGGTGGATGGCGTGCAGGATGTAATCATTTCAAACACAGGCTACACGGGAAGCGGCGGATTTGAGATTTATTTTAAAAATGAAAATGCCGAGCAGCTTTGGAACGCCCTTACAGAAGCAGGAAAAGAGGAAGGTCTCGTGCCATGCGGACTGGCAGCAAGAGATACGCTGAGATTAGAAAAAGGATTCTGTCTCTATGGCAATGATATTGATGATTCTACTTCTCCACTGGAAACGGGTCTGGGATGGATTACGAAACTTGGAAAAGGTGATTTCGTGGATGCTGAATTTTTCAAAAAACAAAAAGAAGAAGGCGTTTCCCGCAAGTTAGTTGGTTTTGAATTACTAGAAAAAGGCGTTCCAAGACACGACTACCCAGTGGTGGACGCAGAAGGAAATGTCATCGGAAAAGTGACATCTGGAACATCTTCGCCAATGAAGAAAATAGGACTTGGACTGGCTTATGTAAAAACGGAGTTTTCTAAACCAGAATCCGCTATTTTCATCCAAATAAGAAATAAAAACATTCCTGCGAAGGTGGTAAAAACGCCTTTCGTTTAAGATTTTAATTAAATTTTTAGATTATATTTATGAAAAAAACATTTGCATTTATCTTGTTGAGTATCATTTCATTAGCAAAGGCTCAGCTGACTGACATTAGATACATTCCTGTAATTTCTACCGATACTATTTCCACCAAGGCTAATCTTTATCCTCATGTATTGAGCAAAAACAAATTCAATCCGCTGGTTTTTGAAAACGGCTTCAAAGTAGGCGAAAAAAGGCAAGCGGTAAGACTTTGGGACAAGGATATTTTTTACCTTGAATTCACCGATAGAAAAATGAACAAAAGAGTTTTCCGACAAATACCAGAACTAAAGAAAAACGGAAAATTATTTGAAATCATGCTGCAAGGAGATGTTTCTTGGTACAGAAGATATTTCAGCTACAGAGCTGACACTTGGGATGCCAACTACGAACACGAAGACTATTTCGTAAAAGGCAATGAGATTGTAAACATCCCTGTAAAAGGCAGATACAAGAAAAAACTAAAAGCTCTGCTTTCTGACAAACCAGAAATCGCGAAGGAAGTAGACCAAATGGTAGGCGACAGCGACATCAGAGAAATTTTAGAGAAATACAACAGAAAATAAGAAAAAGCACTTTTCAAATTTGAAAAGTGCTTTTTTAATAAAGATTTTAAATTTAGATGTATATTTCTATCGGTTCACAAGTGCAGACTAAATTCCTATCGCCATAGGCATCATCCACCCTTGATACCGAAGCGAAAAATTTATGCTCTCTTACCCAATCGATAGGATACGCCGCTTTCTCTCTGGTGTAAGGCTTGTCCCAAGCATCAGCAATAACTACCTGTTCCGTATGCGGAGCATTTTTCAAAACATTATTTTCTCTGTTTGCTTGTCCTTCTTCTATTTCTGCAATTTCTCTTCTAATGTTAATTAAAGCCTCTGCAAAGCGGTCAAGTTCTTCTTTGCTTTCGGATTCTGTCGGTTCTATCATCAATGTTCCTGCTACAGGGAAAGACACCGTAGGAGCGTGAAAGCCGTAATCCATAAGCCTTTTCGCGATATCTCCCACTTCTATTCCAAGAGCTTTAAAAGGTCTAATATCTACAATGCATTCATGAGCTACACGCCCATTGGAATTACTGAAAAGAATAGAAAAATGGTCTTTTAATACATCTTTTAGGTAATTAGCATTGAGAATTGCATATTCTGTCGATTTTTTCAAGCCTTCTGCTCCCAGCATTTTAATATAAGCATAAGAAATATTCAGCACTAAAGCCGACCCGAAAGGCGCCGAAGAAACCGCGTCGATAGATTTTTCTGAGCCTATTTTTACATTCGGATTTGAAGGTAAAAATGGTACTAAATGTTCCGCTACGCAGATAGGACCGACACCAGGCCCCCCTCCTCCATGAGGAATTGCAAAGGTTTTATGCAGATTGAGATGGCATACATCCGCCCCTATTTTCCCAGGACTGGTAAAGCCTACTTGGGCATTCATATTGGCTCCATCCATATAAACTTGTCCGCCGTTATCATGAATAAGATTAATGATATCCGTTACATCTTCATCAAAGAAACCATAAGTGGAAGGATAGGTAATCATAAACGCAGAAAGATTTTCCCTGTGCTGCTCTACTTTTGATTTCAAATCTTCAAAATCAATCTGCCCGTTCTCCAAATTCTTTACCACAACCACTTTCAGCCCAGCAATTACAGCAGAAGCTGGATTAGTCCCATGCGCCGACTGAGGAATCAACACAATATTTCTATGCCCCTCTCCTTTAGATTTTTGATATTCCCTAATGACCATAAGCCCTGTATATTCTCCCTGAGCGCCAGAGTTCGGCTGCAGCGAAGTTCCCGCAAATCCTGTAATTTCGGCCAAATCTTTTTCTAATTCTTGGATAAGTTTATGATATCCTTTAGCCTGTTCTACTGGAACAAATGGATGGATATTCCCCCACTCTGCCCACGAAAGCGGAAGCATTTCTGCAGCAGCGTTGAGCTTCATCGTACAAGACCCAAGAGAAATCATAGAATGCGTAAGGGACAAATCCTTTCTTTCCAAACGCTTCATATATCTCATCAGCTCTGTTTCCGTATGATATTTATTGAAAACTTCTTCTTTCAATATTTCATCTCTTCGTAAGAAATCCGCAGGAATAGTAATTTCCTCTTTCAACTCTATTTTCAATGGATATTTTCCTTTAAACTGAGCAAGAGCATCAGCCAGTTTTTGGAGTTTTGGCAATGTGGTCGCTTCATCAATAGAAATGCTTACACAATCCTGCATAAAATAATTCAAGTTAATTTTCTCACTTTCCATTAACTTTTTCAACGCCGATTTCTCCTCTTTATTTAATCTAAATCTCACCGTATCAAAAGTCACTTCTTCTATCACTTCATAGCCGAGAGTTTTTAAACTTTCTCTGAGTGCATTAGCCTTAAAATGAATCTGTTCTGTAATATATTTCAAGCCTTCTGCCCCATGATAAACTGCATACATCCCAGCCATCACCGCTAAAAGAACCTGAGCCGTACAAATATTAGAAGTTGCTTTTTCCCTCTTTATATGCTGTTCCCTTGTTTGAAGAGCCATTCTCAGCGCCCTCTTGCCATACATGTCTTGGGAAACCCCTATAATTCTACCTGGGATATCTCTCTTATAAGTTTCTTTACATGCAAAAAAAGCGGCATGAGGCCCGCCATAGCCCATCGGTATTCCAAATCTTTGAGATGTCCCTACAGCACAATCCGCACCTAATTCCGCAGGAGATTTTAATTTAACCAAAGCCAAAATATCACTCGCCACAACCACCTGTATATCTTTGTTTTTCAACTCTTTAATAACAACTGCATAATCCTCTATTTTTCCTGTTTTTGCTGGATATTGGAAAAGTGCGCCAAAATAGGTTTCATCTATTTCACTAATATCTTCTGCAATGACAATTTCTATTCCCAAGCCTTCTGCGCGGGTTTTCAAAACAGCAACAGTCTGTGGCAGTACAGTTTCGGAAACAAAAAATTTATTAGCCTCTACCTTTTTCTGTTCTTTAGTTCTATTTGAGAAAAACATATTCATCGCCTCTGCAGCCGCTGTTCCTTCATCTAACAATGATGCATTTGCCAAAGGAAAACCGGTAAGCCCCGCTATCATGGTCTGATAATTGAGCAGTGCTTCCAACCTTCCCTGCGCTACCTCTGCCTGATAAGGCGTATATGCTGTATACCAACTCGGATTTTCCAAAATATTCCGCTGAATAACCGCAGGGAAAATTACATTATGATATCCCCAGCCTATATAAGTGTCATACAATGAATTTTCAGAAGCCAATGCTTTGGAATGAGAAAGCATTTCATACTCGGAAAGAGGCTCTGAAATGCTTAAATCTTTTTCTAATCTGATAGATGCCGGAATGGTCTGAGAAACTAACTCCTCAATATTAGAAACGCCTATTTTTCTAAGCATTTCATTCTTATCAGTCTCATTAAGGCTGATGTGGCGGTTCACAAACTGCTGTGTGTTCATAAAAATAGAATTTATAATGTGTTAAAATTAGTTTTCGTAAAGTTATAAATTTTAAAATTATTCTACAAAAAATAA
>CAUQHD010000044.1:0-11605 GCA_963517805.1 uncultured Flavobacteriaceae bacterium
CCGTTAGAAATTTCCAAATCCGAATTTAGATTGATTTTATCCCAAAGTTTTATTTTAAGATTTCCTACTAATCCCAAACGATTTTCCTTAAATTTAGAATCTTCCTGTACTCCGCTGATTATCAACGGATAAAATGACCTGTAACTGATATTCTGATAACGAATTCCCGCTTCCGCTCTAAAAGCCTCATTATCAAAAAGCAAACTCACTGTATTGCTGAATTTAGTCGATTTCCTCTTATTATTGGTAGGATAATCCGTAATCAACGAAGATAAATAATAGTTCTCCGTGCCGTCCTGTGTGTAGAAATATTTATTGGTTTGATAAAAAATCGTATGACTCAGCTTAAACGGAAATTTCTCCACATCAAAAGGCGCAAAATAATGGCTGAAATAAAACCTCCTCACTGCCATTCTGGTGTAGGTATTATGCAAATTTACCGTAAGATTTTTTCTGCTGTTGAACCGAGAATCTCCACTTGTAAAATTCTCCAAATTCGCAATTCCACCATTCTCTTCATTAGAAATATTCTGATGAATGAAATGCGCAAAAGCCTCATATTTAGAGTTTTTAGAAAGATAATGTGCAGAGAAAATGGTATTATTAGAAGATGCTATTTCCCTCTGATACAGCCCCTCTGAACGCAGCCCCATATACTCTATCGCAAAATTAAACCTTTTGCCAATATTCTGAGTATAAGTAGTTTGCAGAGTTCCGCCGCTGCTCATTCCATTATGATAATAGAATGCTGTAGTGGGACTTTTCACATCGTAATATTTTATATCCTTAATTCCAAGTATAAAGAAAGATTTCCTTGTGGGTAGTAATGCTAAATCCTGCTCTGCATCGGTCTTATAAACCAAATTCTGAAACCCTTCTCCGATATTCGCAAACTGGATTTTCCCAAAATTATCTCTATTATTATACTGAGTAAATTGGTAAGATTTACCTATCGTAAAAACAGTATCAAACACTTTTCGCTGAGAAAACTGCGTGAAAAACTGATAATCATTAATCGTTGGTCTAAAAATCTGTATAGAATCCTTCTGTCCATTGTCCACTACAACGGAATCACTCACTGGCAAATCATCTGTCTGCGCCTTTAAAAGGCTTCCCAGCAATATTAATATAAAAAAAATGTACCTCATAAGTTTTATGAGGTACAAATTTAATATATTATTCAGAATAATTAAGAATAAATATCAACTATTGGAAGTTGTCATATCCAGGATTTGCTTTAACAGGCGTTCCTGCGATGTCTGTAACAGCTCTTGGAATAGGGAATGCTAATAAATTAACATTCGTTGTCTCCCCTAACAAAGGAGTTGTAGTATCACCCCATCTAAGTAAATCCCACATTCTGAAACCTTCACCAAGCAACTCTTTTGCTCTCTCTGCTTTTAATGCTGTCATGTCAACACTTGCAGCTGCAGAAAGCCCTCTGTTTGTTAATATTTCATTATAATACTGTAGCGCTTTTGTTGCATTCCCTCCATTAAGCTCTGCTTCTACACCATTTAGAAGAACTTCTTCATAACGGATAAGCTTAATGTTGTCAGAGCCTTGCGTGTTAGGATATTTATTTAGCATATATCTAAATGTATTGCTCGTACCCAATGTTATAACATCTTTTCTAACATCTCCTGTAGCATAAGTACTATACATAGTTGGTCTCACAACAGTGTTTCTATAACTACCTTTATATATCGTAGCTAGAGAGTTTGTTCCTAATGCCCCCTGTACACCAACTGCTAATTCAAAAATAGAATTTGGAGCAGCATTAGACAAAGTCCAAGATGTAACATATGAATCTTTTGGAATAACAGAATATCTTCCATGTAACTGATCTACATAATTTCTTACCCTTGCATAATCTCCTTTATACAAATAATATCTTGACATATATGCCAATGCAGCATCAATAGTTAATTCTACTTTTCCTTTTAACCCATTATATGTAGAGTTTGCTTGCATCAATGCTAATCCTTCTGTGAAATCATTCTCGATTTGAGCTTCTGTCGCAGAAATTGAACTTCTTGCTTGTAATGTTTTAGGACTATATGTCAATGGAAGAACGATACCTAACTGTTCTGAATAACCAGTATACTTTTGACCATAAAGTTTAAGTAAATCAAAGAAAAGCACTGCTCTCAAAACCTTAGCTTGTCCTTGATAAAATTTTACTTTATTCTGCTCGGTTGCTCCTCCTGTTATACCGTTTACATCTGTATTAATAACAATATTAGCCTTCGCTACAGCCGTATAAATCTGAGTATAAGTATCCCCAGCGTAACTATCAGGAGAAATCATAGTATACTTATTCACAGAATTAAAATATCCCGCTCTACCATTAGAATACATCTCATCTGAGCGTATCTCAGAGTAAACTATATAATCTCTACCTAAATAACTACTCCCTCTCATTGTTGAGTAAATACCTCTCACTGCTGAAAGTACTTCGGTACTAGAAGTAAGCGGAGCCTGCTCTACACTCTGATAAAATTCTGTTTTTACAAAATCTTCACTACAAGACGCTCCTGCCAATGAAAGCACTAACAAAAGCAATGTTTGCTTAATATTTTTCATAACTTTGTTCATTTCTAATTAAAATCCTATACTAACTCCCAAACTATATGTTTTCATAATTGGCAATCCCATTGCCACAGTACTACTATTACCTGAAAGAGCAATCTCTGGATCTAGTTTCAATCTCTTATCAAATGTATGAGTCCATATATTATTACCAACTATATAAATTTGTAATGAAGACAACCCTGTTCTTTCTAGTCTCTCCTTACTAAATGTATAAGAAAGTCTTGCACTACTTAGACGGATATAGTCTGATTTATACAAAAATCTAGTAGAGTGGTCATATGAGCGGTTATTTCCATCATATATAGGTTTAGGATTTGCTGCTCCTGTATTTGATGGAGTCCAATAATCTAACTGATCTGCATAACCTGGATAACTTAATGTATAGAATCCATCACTAAACAGATATTTTCCCATCTCATCATAAACTTTTCCACCAAATCCATAAGAGAACTGCGCATCAAAAGCAATTCCTTTATATGACAAAGATGTATTAAACCCTCCGTACAATTTCATTAATGAAGATCCTTGTATAGCTTGTTTTGCTTCATTATAGTTAGATGTTGTTTCTCCATCCACTCCATTCTTATACCATAGAGGATTACCATTACTAGGATCTACCCCAGCCCATTTTCTTAAATAAAAAGAACTTAATGATTCCCCTTCAGCTATAGCAGTAATAGTTCTTAACACTTTCCCACCATACAACTCTGTAACTTCATTATGTAGTGTACTTAAATTAGCCCCAACATTCCAGTTAAACCCATCTCTTCCTTTTTTAAAGATATCTCCACTAATAGAAAATTCAAAACCTCTATTAACGACGGATCCAATATTATCTACATAAGAACCCAATCCTTGTGATCTGTCTAATGGAATATTATAAACTAAATCTTTTGTTTTTTTATTATAATACTCTGCTGTCAATTTCAGCCTATCATTAAAGAATCCAAAATCTAACCCCACATTGAAAGGATTTACAGTTTCCCATGACAAGTTTGGATTATATAATCCCTCATATGTAAGAGCAGCATAATCATTATAATTTGTAGTATAAGAATATAATGCATATGGGTATGAGGAAATCCTATTTCCTACCTTTCCATAAGATGCTCTAAATTTTAACTGAGAGAACACTTCACTATCTTTAATAAAGCTAAGTCTAGCTAAATCTACACCTAATCCTGCAGACCAAAAGTTTCCAGCCTTTTTCCCTGGTGTAAAATTAGAGAGGACATCTCGTCTATATGATAAATCCAAAAGAACTAATCTATCATAGTCATAATGCCCTGTAAGCGCATATCCATGTCGTGAATTAACCACTTGCCCTCCTCCTATGGATTGCATTTTCACGAAGTTAGTAAGAGTTCTTAATGACGGAGACCCTACTGCTGAAGACTGAGCTGTAAGGGTATTCAATTGAGATTTATAAGCCTCTTGAATAGCGGCAAAGTTAAAATTATTCAACTCTCCTAATTTAAAGCTATACTCTAAAATGTTTTGAACATTAAAATTAAAATATCTTCTAACTCCAGAAATTACAAGTCCATTATATGAAAATCCATCTCCGTGAAGTGGATTTCTGTATTGTTCTTCTTCTACATTAATATATTCTGGCGCAAACACAAATCTATAGTTCAAGTTTTTAATAATCTGATAGTTTACTTTCAAATTCGCAAAAACTCTCGTTGTCTGCGCTTGCATATTATTTAATGCTTGAACAGCTGCAGTATTATATAGTCCATTTGACAAAGAGTTACCCTCTCCAAAATTATAAGAACCATCAGCATTACGCAGTGCATCTGTAGGTCTCAAGAAATATTGTGCCATGATAGGGTTAGAGAATTTTCCTCCATCAGGCAACACCTTAGTTTTACCATAAGATGCTTGAATATCTGTTGTTATTGTTAGTTTATCTGTTGCACGGTAATCTACTTTTGAAGTAAATGCAAGTCTCTTAAATCCGGAGTTTTTAACTACACCTTCTTGATCAAAATAGTTCCCAGATAAGTAATATGAAATTCTGTCACTACCTCCTGACACACCCATATCAATATTTTGAGTATATGCCTGCTTGTTCTCCATTTCATTTCTGAGATCCGAAGAAGCCGTACTGTTCAAAACGCCGTTAATATCATCATCCGTAGTTGGAATTGAGCCAAATTTATTAATAAGAGCCGTACTAAGATAACTCTTATATTCTGCTGCTGTAAAGCCTCTATGCCCTTTCACAGCTCTATCACTAAAACCATGAGAGAAGTTTAAATTAAATCTTGGTTTTCCCTTTTTACCTGATTTTGTTGTAATAACAATTACTCCCGCTCCCGCATCCGCTCCATATACAGCAGTAGATGTAGCATCTTTTAATACTGTTAAGGTTTCTACATCATCCATGTTTAAATTTGCAAGTATATTTGCGGTCGTAGTATTGGCTGTTAAATCTCCAGAGGCAACTCTAACCCCATCTATAACATAAATAGGAGACACTCCCCCATTTATAGATGTCACCCCCCTAACACGAATATTAGCAAAACCTCCAGGCTGCCCTGAAGCAACACCCGCTTGTACTCCAGTAAGCCTACCTTGCAACATTTTATCGACAGAAGCAACGGGAACATTTTCTAATGACTTAGCCCCAAGAGTAGAAGTCGCACCTGTTATTTCCTTCACAGACTGCTTTTTACCGAAGCCTATTACGACCACCTCATCTATCTTCTTCTCTTTTCCAGAAGCAGTATCTTTTTTTGCTTCTTGCGCAACTAATGCCTGCCCTGTAAAGAACAAAACACCAGCTGTTAGAACTTTCAATTTCACATTCATATTAACAATTTTTAATATTTATCCTGCAAATGTGTTAAATTTATAACAAAAAAACAAATATTTTATATTTTTTATATTCATTATAATTGTTTTGACTTAAAAAAATAAAATTTGTATTGTTCTTAAATTTTACAAAAAAAATCATATTTAAAATATTTAATGCTGATATTTTTTATTAAAATTTATTGTTTTTAGAAAAATTTTCATTTACAATTATTTTTACTATTTATATTTATTCTAAATAATATTTAGTTTTTACTAAAATTTTATGAGAATTATAACATTCTTTCTAAAATTTTCTAACTTTGCAGACAATGGATTTAGTTTTTTACATATATAGCTTTTTGCAAGAAAGGGATAAACAGGTGGAAATCCCAGAGTTAGGCATTTTTTTCATCCAAGAAAAACACGCCGCACTAAATGAGGAAAAATCTAAAATATCTCCACCTACCCAAATTATTTCTTTCAAGGAAAAAGAAGATGTTTTTGACTCATCTCTATCTCGTTTTATTGCAAAAAAAACAGGACTTAATCTCTTTATCGTGCAATCTCAGATAAAAGATGCCGTACAGGAATGGAAAGATAAATTATCCACAGAAGGAAGAATAGACCTTCATCAGTTGGGCGTATTTACTATGGTAAATGATGAAATAATCTTAGAGAGCGGCTCTCCCTCTCTTTCGCCTAATTATTTTGGGTTAGAAGAAATATCTATTGAAAAGATTTCACCAAAAACGCAAAAACAAAAAGAGAAAAAACAAAAAAATAATTCTTCCAGCAAAAATATTTTATGTCTGGTTTTAGCCGTTATTTTGGGAGCTTTAATATTTTTCGGAATCAAAAATAAAGATTTAATTTTAGGAAAAACTCCATCCAACAGAATTAAAGTAGAGGATAAACCAAAGCCCACAACAGACACTATAAAAAACAGCAATGATTCCATCATTATAGATGACATAATCACGGAATAATTTTAATATTTTAATAAAAATTTAATGAAAATCTTGCTTTTAGACAAAAATCATCCACTCATCACAGAACAACTCTCTGAAAAAGGTTTTGTTTTGGAGGAGGATTTTTCATCAAGTTATGAGCAGGTTTTAGAGAAAATCCATCTTTATGAAGGCATCATCATCCGAAGCCGAATTCCGCTGGATGCTCATTTTTTAGAAAAAGCAAAAAATCTGAAATTCATCGCACGAGTAGGCGCTGGAATGGAAAATATAGACACCGCCAAAGCCCAAGAACTCGGCATAAAACTCATCAATTCCCCCGAAGGAAACAAAGATGCTGTGGCAGAACATGTTCTGGGAACACTTCTAGTGCTGATGAACCGCCTTTTTATTTCTTCTAATGAGGTCAAAAAGGGAATTTGGCTCAGAGAAGAAAACCGAGGAGAAGAAATTTTGGGCAAAACTTTCGGAATTATCGGTTATGGGAACATGGGAAAAGCCGTAGCCAAAAGACTTTCGGGATTTGGCTGCAAAACCATTTTTTACGATATCAAACCCAATCTTTCTGATGAATTTGCCACACAGGTAAGCCTTCAAGAATTACAAGAAAACGCCGATATCATCAGCCTTCACACGCCACTTACAGAGGACACACTCTATATGATAGATGAAGAATTTATCTCCAAAATGAAGAAAAATTTCTACTTTGTCAATACCGCAAGAGGCAAAAATCTAAAAACTTCGGCGCTGGTAAATGCTTTGAAATCTGGCAAAGTAAAAGGCGCTTGTCTGGATGTTTTGGAATACGAAAAAACTTCTTTTGAGAATTTGGAAACGAAAAACGGGGATTTGGAATATCTTCTAAATTCAGAAAAAGCCATCATAACGCCGCACATCGCGGGCTGGACTCACGAAAGCAAAATAAAATTAGCCCAAGTCATTGTGGATAAAATATTGGCTTTCACTGCTGAAAATTAGCATCATTTAACATAGATTTAACGATAATTATTATTCATTTTTCTTGTTTTTATCCTATTTTGCGCGAAAATTTCAAAACAAAGATGAAAATAAATCTATCTCACATAGGATTTCTTGCATTTTTTCTATTTTTTTCGTGCTCCAAAAAAGAATCCACAACGACCACCAGTGGATATTATTCAGCCTCAAATCTTCCTAATTTCGGCAATGTAGATATGGACAATGTCTTCAAGGGAGAAAAATTAAAACTGGAAAACCAGCAGAAAATTGTAAATTCTCTTAATCAATATTACGAAAACATCTGGGACAATACCGATATGAGTGGTGGAGTTTTGGTAGCACATGGAGACAATATTCTTTTGGAAAAATACAAAGGCTTCGGCAGGGAAAACAACCAAATGCCGATTAACAAGGACACTCCGCTCCATCTGGCTTCTATAAGCAAACCCATCACGGCTATGGCGGTTTTAAAATTAGTGGAAGCAAAAAAAATCAGCCTTGAGCAAAAAGTAAAATCCATTTTTCCGAATTTTCCGTATTCTGATGTAACGATTCAGCACCTGCTCACCCACCGCAGCGGACTTCCCAAATACGAGCATTTCTTAGAAGAAAATGATATAAAACCTAAAAATAAATTCTTTACCAATCAAGAGATATTTGACCTCGTTGCTAAACACAAACCAGAACTTGCCAGACAGACTGATACTGGTTTTATGTATAATAATTTCAACTATGCTATCCTAGCACTCATCATTGAAAAAATTACTGGGAAAACCTATCCAGAGGCGATGAAAGAAATGGTTTTCGCTCCTTTAAAAATGAAAAACACTTTTGTTTTTGAAGAGAAACACATCAATTCGGCTTCGCAGTCTTTTTACCAAAGAAGCACTAGACTTTATCCTTTAAACGAATATGATTTGATTTATGGCGATAAAAATATCTACACCACTCCACGCGATTTGTTCAATTTTTCAAAAGCGATGTTTTCAAAAGATTTTCTTCCAAAAGAGCTCATGGAAAAGGTTTTTGAGCCATACAGCAATGAGAAAAAAGGCATGAACAACTATGGTCTTGGATTTAGGCTAAAAGTATTTGATGAAGGGAAAAAACTAACCTATCACAATGGCTGGTGGCACGGCTCTAACACGGTTTTCATCCACTTAAGAGAATCCAAAACTACCATCATCGCCCTGAGCAACAAGTATTCTAGAAAAATATACGGAACCATGCTCCTTTCCACGCTCTTTGAAGATTTTCCTTTTGAAATTGATAAAGTGATAAATCCAGATGCCGAAACTGCTGATTCCACAGAAGTTTTTGCGGAAGATACAGAAAGAGCAAAAACTCCAAAGAAGAAACCAAAGAAAACCTCCGCAGACAGCCTAAAAGCAACAAAAACAGAGGAAACCATACAGAAAACCTCAGAATCTACAGAGGAGGAAGATTAAATTAAAAAAACTTATTTTTGTTTCATGAAAAAGATTTTCTTTGTTGCTATTTTTATAGTTCTTCTGAGTGCCTGTGCAAGAGTAGGCTCTCCCGAAGGCGGTGCGAAAGACACCACTCCACCTAAGTTCCTGAAATCCAATATAGATACGAGCAGAGTAAATGTTCCCACCAGCACTAGGGAACTTCGGCTGTATTTTGATGAATATATTAACTTAAAGGAAACAAACAAAAATCTCATCATTTCGCCACCGATTAAAAAGATAAAAAAAATCATTCCTTCTAACCTCGCAAACAAATACATTTCCATAACATGGGATGAAGATTTGCAGGAAAACACGACCTATAATTTTAACTTTGGAAATGCCATCGTAGATAATAACGAGGGAAATGTGCTGCCTTATTTCAATTTTGCTTTTTCTACAGGAAAGGAGCTTGACAACCTATACATCAGCGGAACCATAACTGATGCCTTACTCATCCCAGGAAAACCCTCTAAACACGGAATTGTAGTAGGACTCTATGCGGATAGTGCTGATTTCAAACAAAAACCAAACTACATCGCAAAAGCCGATGAAGACGGCTATTTTGAGCTAAACTACCTAAGTAATGGGAAATATAGCATCATCGCTTTTGAAGATGAAAACGAAAACTCTGTCTATGATGCTGGTAAAGAAAAAGTTGGTTTCTTAAAGGACAAAATAGATTTAAGCCAGAATTTATCAGGGCTGAAAATGAAAATTTACCCTTCTGAAAAGAACATCAGATACAAAGAAACTACGCCTGTGAGCGGAGGAATGCTGATGGTTTTCGAAGGAAATCCAAAGAAAGTAGAAGTAAAAAGCATCAGTAATGAACTTACTGATTATCAAGTAACTCACGCCGAAAAATCTGATTCTGTGATGGTATGGGTAGGAAAACAAAACGCCCTAAACAGCAGAACGCTCACACCTCTAAAAATAAGCTATAATGCTGATGGTAAGGAAGATACTATTTCTGTTTCGTACAAAACTAACGAAAAAGATGAACTCACATTAGCCAATAGCAAAGGCGGGCAGCTTCCTCCTGAAAAAGATTTTGTCATTACTGCTAATATGGCTTTGAAAGAGATAAATCCTGCTCTGTGGGCGCTGAAGAGCGACAGCATTAGCCAGAAATTTGAGGCTAAAATTTCTGAAAAAAATCCAAAGGAAATCATCATTTCATCGGACTTTAAAACTGGAAAGAAATACTCACTGAGCATCCCGAAAGGAAGCGTTCAAGGGCATTATTTCCAAAATCCAAAAGCTTATATTTTCAGTTTTGAAGCTGATAAAGCCGAAAATTATGGAAGTTTAGTTCTAAAACTAGAAAACCAGCCGAAGTCCTATTTTTGGATACAACTAATTGATAGCGAAGGAAATATAAAATACTCTCAATATACGAATAAGAACGAAATCCGTTTTACGAGCCTTGACCCAGCCACCTATTACGCCCAAATTTTAGTGGATAATAATGGTAACAAATACTGGGACAAAGCCAATTTCTCTGAACAAAAATTCGCTGAAGAAGCCTTTGTTTTTGAAAAGAAACTGGAGGTGAGAAAATTGTGGGAAATCGTGGAAAATTGGGTTTTGGAATAAATTTTGTATCTTTATTCAAAAAATTTTATGAAAAACCTTGTTTTATTCTTGTTCTTTACGGCATTCACAACAGCATCTGCACAATGCAATATTGAAGGAAAAAATTCTTTAAACATCGGAGAAACAGCAGAATACAGCATATCCAACGAATCAGCACAGTGCAAACAATGCCACCAATGGGCAATTTCGGGAAACGCAGTGATTTCAAGTGATGACCATAAATTAAACAATATCCGCATAAAAGCTCTCGCGGCAGGAAAAGCAACCCTGTCTCTGCAGTATTTTTCAAGTCATGATTTGGTAAAATGCACCAAAGAAATCAGCATTACCGATGATAAAACTCCTGTTGCGAAAACGACTGAAAGTAACTGCGATGTTCCTTCTATAAGTTTCAAAGAAGTAAAAATTGATAATTCCACCATCGCTTTTTTCCCTGAATCTAAGGAAAACCTAAGCTACACATGGGAAGCCTTTTATGCAGATGGAAAACAGGAAATCTCTGCGGAGAAAGTTCCTCAATTCTCTATCAATGAGCAGAATCCTATCATAAAAATACATGTGAAAGTTTTTGCTAAAAATTGTTACAAAATCTTCGCAAAAACTTATGATGCCTCTTTTTGGAAATATTTTATAAAATAAAACCAAAAAAATCCTATTTCTTATTCATTTTATTTTTATGAAACTATACATCATCAGTGGGCTGGGTGCGGACAGAAGTGTATTTGAATACATTAATTTCCCATCTAAAATGGAGCTTCATTTCATAGATTGGCTCATCCCAGAGCAGGATGAGGAATTTGACCATTATGTAAATAGAATGGCCGAAAGCATCAATCCTAATGAGGATTTTTGTCTGCTCGGCTATTCTTTTGGAGGAATTATCGCGCAAGAAATTCACAAAAAAATTCCAGCAAAAAAAGTCATTATCCTTGCCAGTATAAAATCGCCTTCGGGAAAATCCAAACTGATGGAAATAGGAAAACGCTCCAAGCTTTACAAAATAATCCCAACTTCGGCCTTTAATGAAAAATCTTATAGTTTTTATTCTTTTGTAAGGCATCTTTTTGACCCGAAAAACCCAAAAGTTTTAAAATATTTTAAGGTCAGAAATCCTTATTATATCAAATGGAGTATAGAGAAAATCCTTGACTGGGATGCAAAAGAAAACCCTGAAATCATACAAATATCCGCGGA
>CAUQHD010000045.1:0-11395 GCA_963517805.1 uncultured Flavobacteriaceae bacterium
GAGCTGATTAAAGTAAAGAAAATCATCCTTGTAGCAAAAAATACAGCAGATGAAGCGACTAGAAATCATTACGAAGATATGTTGATAAGACTAAATAGAGCATTAGGAGAAAAATAATAAAATTTACAAACTAAAAATGAGAAGAGCGAAATTTTTGTTGGGTCTTTTACCGAGTGTTCTTTGGGCGCAGAATACGCCTGTAGACACCACTAAAACTAAGACCAAGGAGATAGATGAGGTCATCATCACTGGTTTCCAAAAGATAGAGAAAAGTAAAATCACATCTTCTGTGGATGTGGTAAAAATGAAGGATATAGAGCAAAAGGCGGTAGCATCCATAGACCAGATGCTGCAGGGGAGAGTGCCAGGTTTGCTCGTTACGCCAGCATCAGGAACGCCAGGGCAGATTGCACCTATCAGACTTAGGGGAACGGCTTCACTTTCGGGGCCTACTGACCCACTATGGGTTATAGATGGAATGCCGCTAGAAATGGGCGATGCGCCTAAATATGATGCAGGAAAGGATATCAACGACCTTAAAAATTACTCTATCGCAGGGTTTAATCCAGAAGATATAGAGTCCATCACCGTGCTGAAAGATGCTTCGGCTACGGCAATCTATGGGGCAAGAGCAGCGAACGGGGTGATTTTGGTGACGACCAAAAGCGGGAAAAAAGGGCGAATGAATGTTAATTTCTCAGCGAGTACATTTGTCAATTTAAGACCGAATTTTTCTAAACTTAATTTGATGAATTCCAATCAAAAAGTAGATTGGGAACTGATGATGGCTTCTCGTTCGGATTTAGACAATTACAGAAGAGACAATGGAGCAGTTGCAAGAATATTACTGGCAAATGGCGATTGGAATTTATTCCGTAGCAGTGGTTTTTCCGCGATTAGTGAGGCTTCAAAAAGACAAATCAACGAATTGAGAGGAATTAACACCAATTGGGGAAATCTACTCTACAGAACTGCGATAAACAAGCAGTATGCTGTGAGTCTTTCTGGTGGATTGGATAATTATGCTTATTACGCTTCATTAGGATACTATGATGAGCAGTCTACGGTAATAGGTTCTGGTTTTGAGAGACTTAACCTTACTTTTAAAAATGATTTTAAAATCAATAATAAAATAAAATTAGGTTTGTCCATATTCGGAACAAATACTAAGCAGTCTTCTTTCTTGTCTGATACTTCGGGGAATATCACGCCGACTTACTATTCCAGAAGTGCAAATCCTTATCTAAGACCAAAGGATGCAAATGGCAACTATGTCTATGACCCAAATGTGAACTATATGAACGGAGACACCAGAATTCCGTATAACTACATGGAGGAGAAGGATAATACGAGGTATGATTTGAACACAAAATCGCTTCGTGGTATTTTGAATTTGGATTATAAAATATTCAAATTCTTGGAGTTTCGTTCTCAGTTGGGCATCCAGTATGAAAACCAAAAAACGGAAAAGTATGCCACAGAGCAGACTTATTTCCTTAGAAAAAGAAGAGATGCTTCTAAGAGAATTGTCGGAGGAAACACAATTTATATAATCCCAAAAGGCGATTATTACAACATTTCTAACGGGAATAGTTTTGAATATAATTTTAAAAATATCTTAGAATTTAGCAAAAAGATAAACCGACATGATGTCAATCTCCTTGTAGGTTCAGAAATAAGAGAAACTAAATATAGAAATGTGACCAGCCAAATGTACGGCTACAACCCAAGACAGAAAACATCCATCCCTCTAAATACCCCAAATAGAGATATAAGAAATGCAAACTACCTTCCTGTGGTAGATACCGATGTTTCTAATGCTTATGCATCTTTCTTTGGGACAGCCTCTTATACTTTTGCTAATAGATATACATTCTTCGGAAGTGTGAGATATGATGGGACAAACTTCTTCGGAGCGGAAACCAATAAACGCTGGAATCCTATCTGGGCAGCATCCGTAGCATGGAATGTGAAAAATGAGAACTTCTTGAAGGATAATAAAACCATCAGCATGTTCAAAATTCGTAGTTCCTATGGACTTCAGGGGAATATAGACCGAAATACTTCGCCTTTCTTCACAGGAAAATACGAAATAGCGAAAATCCTTAATCAGACAGAAAACACTATCAATGATGCAGGTGCGCCGAACCCATTGCTAAGATGGGAAAAAACCAGAACTGTGGATGTGGGATTGGATTTTGGATTGTTTAATAATAGAATTAATTTCAACCTTGACTTCTATCACAGAAAAGGAACAGACCTTTTGGGAGTGAAACAACTTCCACAAGAAACAGGATTTAACCAAGTGAATGTAAACTGGGCGGAAGTTACCAATAAAGGTTTTGAGTTTTCTCTTTCTACCATAAATATCGATAGAGAAAAATTCAGATGGAGTACGACTTTCAACATTGCCGCCAACCGAAGCAATATAGACCAAATTAACGAGGGGCTTAATAATTTTTATCCATCAGGAAAAGACTATCCTATCAATGCTGTTTTTGGTTTAAGGTCAGCAGGGCTGGATAGCAATGGACTTCCTCAGTTCTATGACAGAAACGGAAATATAGTTTCCACGATAGATTTTTATAGACTTTCCGACCCGTGGGGCGTGGGATACATTGAAAGTGAGTATCTTGCTAATGGAAATTTCAGAGATTTGTATACTTACATCGGAGATAGAGACCCTAAATTCTATGGAGGAATCACTAATACCTTTGATATAGGAAACTGGGACCTTACGATTTCTGCTGCATTTAATATAAATAAATGGGTGGTGGGTAATCCTCCTTATAACTTTACAACAGTGGATAGAGGACAGAATAATTCTACGGATATTCTTAATGCTTGGACACCTAATAATACCAATACCACTCTTCCGAGAATTATAGGAGAAAATACTGTTCCGGGGCAGGAAATGGTTTATTTGTGGTATAACAACTTTGATTCTGCAGGGTCTTACAACCATTTTGACAGCTGGATGAAGAAAATGAGCTACATCAGAATAAACAACATTCGTTTAGGATATTCTCTGCCATCTTCTCTGCTTCATAATACAGGGATTAACTCCTTGAGATTCTATGTAGAGGGTAGAAATATGCTGGTTTTCGGGACTAATTATAAAGGATATTTTGACCCTGAAACCTATGGGAATCTATACGCCCAGCCTATTCAGAAATCTATTGTTTTTGGTTTAAATGTAAGTTTTTAATAATCAATAAATTATATAATAATGAAAAAATATATCATAAAAGCCTTGTTCATCGGCGCTGTTCTATCTACAGGGCTTACTTCATGCGAAAGATTTTTGGACATCACTCCTACGGGAAGAATTATCCCGCAGACAGAGGAAGATTTTCGTGCGCTTCTTACTCGCGCTTACAATATTTATCCTTCTCATAAAGCGTTAGCGAACCTTAAAACCGATGAAGTAAAAGCAGGAACGACCAACGAAAGTCTAAAGACAATTTTCACTTGGAGCGAAGCCTCTCCATTCCCTGGTTCTAAGGATTTTCCGTACATTAGTTTTTATCAGACGATTTTCTATTCTAATTATATTATAGAAAACACGCTGAAATACAATGCTTCCACTTTAGAAATCAATCAGATTTTGGGCGAAGCCTATGCATTGAGAGCTTATACTTATTTTGAGCTGATAAACCTCTATGCTCCAGTTTATACAGGAAGCAATGGTTCCGCGAAAGCCGTTCCGCTGTTAACAAGTCCTCAACTGGAGGGAGATTTTCCTCGTGCGACATTGGACGAGGTGTATGCACAGATTCTTTCTGATCTTGATAAGGCTTTGACTTTACTTAACAAAAGCCAATTTGATGAAGGGTATAACTATCGTTTCACTACTGTGGCAGCTCATGCCCTGAAAGCTCGTGTTCATCAGTATCGTGGAGAATGGGCTAATGCTCTGGCGGAAGCAGAAACTGTCCTTGCGGCGAAGTCTACATTGGTGGATTTTAATGCTTTTACATTTCTTCCAAGTAGCTATAAATCAGTGGAATCTATCATGAATTTGGATGCGGGAGTTACCAGCGAGACCAGTAGTTTTGCTATGGTGAGCAATGAGCATCTTGCGCTTTTTGACCAAACGAATGATTTGCGTTTTGCTAAATACTTTGATGCTGATGTCACGAATTATAGAACGAAAAAATTCAGCAGTTCTAATGAATTCAAAGTTTCTTTCCGAGTAGGAGAAGTGATGCTCATAAAAGCTGAAGCTTTAGCAAGATTAGGAAGAGAAACAGATTCTAAAAATACTCTATTGGCTTTAGCAGCGAAGAGATATAATGTTACGGGATTAGCGAATTTTACAACGACTATTAACGGGCTTTCTGGTAACGCATATTATACAGAACTGCTAAAAGAAAGAGCGAGAGAAACTTCATTCGAAGGGCTTCGTTGGTTTGATTTAAGAAGAACTACCCAGCCTTCCATTATCCATATTTATGATGGAACTACTTACACGCTCAGCTCTGGAGATGCCCGCTATACGCTGCCTTTCCCAAGAGAAGCAAGACTCAAAAATCCTAATTTATAAACCTAAAAAGCCATTCACACCGAATGGCTTTTTTTATTTTGGTTAATTTTGAATAAAAATTGCAATAATTTTGTTGCTTTATCCTATTTTTGCAAATCTAAAAAATAATAAAATGGCAATTCCAGATAAATACAATCCACAAGAAACGGAACAAAAATGGTACAGCTACTGGCTGGAAAACAAATTTTTCCACTCCGAACCGAATGATAAACCGCCTTACACCATTGTCATTCCGCCGCCCAATGTTACAGGGATTCTGCACATGGGACACATGCTGAATAACACCATTCAGGATGTTTTGGTGAGAAGAGCCAGAATGAAAGGCTTTAATGCCTGCTGGGTGCCAGGGACAGACCATGCGTCCATCGCTACAGAGGCGAAAGTAGTGGCTAAGCTGAAAGAACAGGGCGTTAGCAAATCGGATATTACCCGAGAGGAATTTCTAAAACACGCTTGGGACTGGACAAATCAGTATGGTGGAACTATCCTTGAACAGCTTAAAAAACTGGGTTGTTCTTGCGACTGGGACAGAACTCGTTTCACATTGGAGGAAAAACTCTCTCAGCAGGTGATAAAATCTTTTGTTGATTTGTATAACAAAGGGCTGATTTACCGTGGTTACAGAATGGTAAACTGGGATCCAGAGGCGAAAACTAACATTTCCGATGAGGAAGTGATTTTCAAGGAGCAAAACGGAAAATTATATTTCTTAAAATACCAAATAGAAGGCTCAGAGGAGTTTCTTACCGTGGCTACCACTCGTCCAGAAACTATCTTTGGTGATGTGGCGATTTGTGTAAATCCTAATGATGAGAGATATGCCCATCTGAAAGGGAAAAAAGCCATTGTTCCGATTGTAAATCGTGCAATTCCGATTATTGAGGATGGTTATGTGGATATAGAATTTGGGACAGGAGCCTTGAAAATTACTCCTGCTCACGATGTCAATGATTATGAAATCGGGCAGAAACACAACCTTCCGATGCTTGATATCTTGGATGATGATGCCAACCTAAACGAGCATGGTCTGCATTATGCAGGGAAAAATCGTTTTGAGGTAAGAAAAGCCATTGCCAAAGAATTAGAGGATAAAAATCTTTTGCTAAAAGCCGAAGATTATGTAAATAAAGTAGGAACTTCCGAGAGAACAGGAGCTGTGATAGAGCCAAAAATATCACAACAGTGGTTTTTGAAAATGTCTGAAATCGCAAAACCTGCTCTGGATGTAGTGATGAATGATGAAATAAAATTCCATCCCGAAAAGTTCAAAAACACCTATAAACACTGGATGGAAAACATCCGCGACTGGAATATTTCGCGACAGCTATGGTGGGGACAGCGTATTCCAGCGTATTACTATGGCGAGGGCCAAAATGATTTTGTAGTGGCTGAAAGCATCGATAAAGCCCTAGAATCAGCAAAGGAAAAAACTGAAAATCCTAATTTAAAAATTACTGACCTTCGCCAAGATGAAGATGCTCTGGACACTTGGTTCTCTTCTTGGCTGTGGCCGATGTCTGTTTTTGATGGACTTTTAGACCCTGAAAATAAGGATATTAACTATTATTACCCAACGGCAGATTTGGTTACAGGGCCAGATATTATTTTCTTCTGGGTGGCTCGTATGATAATGGCAGGGCTGGAATGGAGAGGAAAAGTTCCGTTTAAAAATGTTTATTTCACAGGGATTGTAAGGGATAAACAAAGAAGAAAAATGTCCAAATCTCTGGGAAATTCACCAGACCCGTTAGAATTGATTGACAAATATGGTGCGGACAGCGTGAGAGTGGGGATTTTGCTGAGTTCTGCGGCTGGAAACGACCTTCTTTTTGATGAGGATTTGATGCTGCAAGGAAGAAACTTTGCAACGAAAATTTATAATGCATTTAAGCTGACACAAAGCTGGACAAAAGAAGCAAAACCAGCTGGAGAGGCTGAAAAACAAACAATCATTTGGTTTGAAAATCAGATGAATAAAACCATCAGCGAAATCAACGATCAGTTTGAGAAATTCCGAATTTCAGATGCTCTGCATTTGCTTTACAAATTGATTTGGGACGACTTCTGTTCGTGGTATTTGGAAGCGGTGAAACCTAATTTTGGGGAAAGTATTTCTCAGGAGGTTTATGACCAAACCATCAAGTTCTTTGAGGAGCTGATGAGACTTCTTCATCCGTTTATGCCGTTCCTTACGGAGGAACTTTATCAGCATATCGCGGAGCGAAACACATCGGAAGCGCTCGTTATCGCCCAGCAGAAAAATGCAGAAAGTTTTGATGAAAATATCATTTCAGCATTTGATACCGCGAAAGAAATCATCTCAGGTGTGAGAAATTACCGCCAAAGCAAAGGAATTTCGCCAAGGGAAGAAGTGAAATTATTCACCAGCGAAATCTCTTTTGCGAATGAAAATGTAATCAGAAAACTGGCGAACATCTCTGAAATTCATTATTCCGAGAAAACGGATAAGCCGAGCTTCACTTTCTTAGTGGGAGCGGTGGAAATCTCTGTTCCGCTGAGCGAAAACTTAGATTTGGGCGAAGAAAAAAAGAAAACCGAAGAAGAATTGGCTTACTTAAAAGGCTTTTTGGTTTCGGTGGAGAAAAAACTGAGCAATGAAAAATTCGTAGCCAACGCCAAACCTGAAATTGTAGAAACTGAGCGTAAAAAACAAAAAGATACGCTGGAGAAAATCGCGATTTTGGAGGAGAAATTGAAAGGATTGTAATAAAAACAACAAATTTTATTTAGGAAACCATTTATTTTGAACAAAATAAGATTTCTTATTTCGTAAAAATCATTAGTTTTGAAACAAATAAGACGAGTGATTATAAAAAATAAATAATTTAAAAATAAAATAATATGGAAAAATTAAGCACCCAAGCCAGAGTATCCGAAATCGGCGACCTTGCCCTTCGCTGGGTAGAACTTTACAGGAAAAGTCCTGAGGTGAATGATGACAGATACCTTAGAATTTTCTTTGATGAATTAGAGAAACTCTCGGGACAAATTACCGATGCGGTGAAACGCGAAACGGTATTCTCCAAATTAGAAGATGCCGATGCACAGAGGGACAAAGCACTGCGGGCGCTGGGAAAAATCTTCAGCGGTTACAAAAATATCGCACTGCCGCACATACAGGAGCACGGCGAAAAACTCTCCGAAGTGTTCAAAAAATATGGTGCCAAGACGGCGCAGAAATCTTATTCGGAGGAAACCCACCTTATAGAATCATTACTAAAAGAACTGCAAAAACCTGATATGATGCTGAGTGTCTCTGCCCTCATGGGCGTTTCGGAAGCCGTAGCCGAGCTGAGAATGAAGCAGGATGCCTTCGCCGAAGTCCGTTCTAAATATGATGATTCGGTAGCAAAACATCAAACCTCGCCGAGTGCTTCCACACTGAAAAAGCCTTTATTTGAACTTATTAACAAGAAACTTGTAACTTACCTTAGCGCCATGGAAATCGTGGAAAAAGAGAAGTTCGGCGGTTTTGTTGCTTCATCAAATCAGATAATTGACAGTATCAATACCAATATAAAGGCGAGAACAAAGAAAGACAAAGCAGCAAAAGAAAAAACCGGCGAGAAAGCCAAAAAGTAAAGCAGAAAACTCTGCAGATAGATATGAAAACTCACTCTTGCGCAGGTGCAGGGGGAGTTTTTTATCAGTTTAATATTTTCACGGCTTTTTTGTCCTCTCCGATCGCTACCAAGCTGAATTCTCCAAGGACACACAGTTCTCGGCGCTCGGCGTACATCTCTTCGGAGAAGACCTCCACGCTTACTTTTAGGCTGGTGTTTCCTATGGATTTTATTTTTCCAATGAATTCCACCAGTGAACTTTCCGGCACAGGTTTTCGGAATTCTGTATGGTTGCACGCTTTTACTACAAAGGCTTTTCGGGCAAACCTCGTCGCGGTGATGAATGCCGTCTCTACCATCTGCTCCATGATAGCACCGCCGAACATGGTTTCGTGGTGGTTGGCTATTTTAGGGAAAACCACTTTGAAAATTCGGGTTTCTGCGTTCTGTATTTTTTCTTCTAAATTCATTTTTTAGTGGAGGTTTTTATAGTTTTTAGGTTTAAAATTAAACAAAAATATCATTAAAATGAGAAGAAAACACCGCCTGTGAGCACTGTGTAGTGTTTTCGGATAGGGACAATCGGTTTTGTGTGGATGATGTTTTGATAAGAAAGCCATATCCCGAAGTGTTTTGTTACGGAATGCTTCACATCTATACTATACGCGATGCGCGGGTTTCTTATGTTACTGTCGGGCTTGAAATGTGTATATCCGCTGGTAATTATATTCCATTTTTCGCCGAAATCAAACTTAAAACTCGCAAATATCTGCCCTTTTATGCTCCTTTGTTGCTCCATCTTGTCTATATCCTGTGGGTCTGGATTCGGAACGCCGTTGTAGTTCCATTTTTCGTATTCGTAGAAGAGACCTATTCCTGTGGAAAGTGTTACTTTGCTCGTATGAAAAATTCTGTAGCGAGACTGTAGACCTCCTGCTGCGCGTATTTTCAGCCCTCGGCTGGGCGCCCAGACTGCTTCCGCGAAAGGGTAGAGTTCTATGGCAGGTCTCACCAAATAGCGGTATTCGGTGTGGATGTAGCCGTTGCTTACATTTAGTTTGTCGCCATAAGTAGAAAATTCCATCTGATTGATAATCGTGATATACTTCTTTTTGTTGAGCAAGAAATTGATATTTGCGTTATTTTTAAAGTTAAAAAAATTTTCTTTCTCCGTTTTGAAGTTGAGTTCTGGCGCGATGGTTCCCTGCACTGTCCGTGTAGAATCTATCGTATTTGCAATGCTTTCCGTGAAGATAATCTGCGAAAACAAAGGCATAGAAACTAAGATTAACAATAATAAAAGCAGTCTTTTCATTATAAAATAACTATTTTTCTTAGTATTCCTTCTTTTCGAGAGAGTATTCGCCGTAGGAATGCGACAAAGGATTGAAATCATATGGGTCTATTTCTTCCATTAGCAAGGGTCTCATGTCTTTTACTTTCTTTTTAGAAGTTTCTTTCTTTCCGTTTTCATCCGTGTAAGTGAAATGGTGCATTTTGGTGGAAAAATTAGTGCTGGTGGTTGATTCCTCATGGGTTGCCCTGTGGAGGGAAGCACTTTCGTGTCCTATCAGCTCAAATCGGTTGTTTTGGTAGCGGAAAACATAGGTATCATTGCTTACCCACCAGCTGCCCGCGCTATAGAAGAAGTAAAATTTGAACCAAATCGTGCCGTTTTTTTTGATTTCCATATCCAAAAAAGGCTCATCTAATGAAGAGTTTTGGTCTCCATTGATGATAAAATTATTGTTTTGAAGAGCCAAATGGTATCCGCCGTCCTTTTTCCCAAAGGTGATGCCTAGGATTCTGTAGGAATATTCTTTATTCATGAAATCATCAGGGATTTTGTATTTTTCTTTGCTCTCCAGTATGAAAACATAGTCCATGATGCCGTCCTTGTTGATGTCGCCATTTACACTGCCCATCAGTTCCCAGCCTTTTGGGATAAATTGGTCTAAATTGGTAACTTCCTTTTTCAGTTTAGGGTAATCTTCAAGGCAGTCTTCAAAGCAATCTTGCGCTGAAATTAGCCCTGAAACAAATAAAATTAGCGGTAATAATAATTTTTTTCTCATGATTTTAATATTTTAAATTTATTGTTTCATTTCCTTTGCTAAGAATTTTCCTGTTATGGATTTCTTGTTCTTGATGATTTCTTCGGGTGTTCCTTCGGCTACGATTTTTCCGCCGTTTTTTCCGCCTTCTGGGCCGATGTCTATGATGTGGTCGGCTAGTTTTATCACATCCAGATTGTGTTCTATAATGATGAACGAGTTTCCTAGATCCACCAACCTGTTGATAGCATCCATCAGTATTTTTACATCCTCAAAATGAAGCCCTGTGGTAGGTTCATCCAAGATGTAGAGCGTGTTTCCTGTCTGTTTTTTGGAGAGTTCTGTGGCGAGTTTTATTCTCTGCGCTTCTCCACCCGAGAGCGTGGTAGACTGCTGTCCCAGTGAGATGTATCCCAGCCCGACTTCCTGTAAGGTTTTCACTTTGTTGTAGATTTTTGGGATAGGCTGGAAGAATTCCACCGCTTCATCTATGGTCATCTCCAAGACATCAGAAATAGATTTGCCCTTGTATCTTACTTCCAGAGTTTCTCTGTTAAAACGCTTTCCATTGCAGGTTTCGCAGTGGACATACACATCAGGGAGGAAATTCATTTCTATGACTTTCAGTCCGCCGCCTTGGCAGGTTTCGCATCTTCCTCCTTTTACATTAAAGGAAAATCTTCCTGGTTTGTAGCCTCGTATTTTCGCCTCTGGAAGCTCGGAAAAGAGCGTTCTGATATCTCCGAAAACACCTGTGTAAGTGGCAGGGTTGGAGCGTGGCGTTCTTCCGATAGGTGCCTGGTCTACATCTACTATTTTGTCAATGTTTTCCAGCCCTTCTATGGATTTGTAGGGTAGAGGTTCCTGCGCAGCGCGGTAGAAATGCTTATTGAGAATAGGGTAGAGCGTCCCATTGATAAGGGAGGATTTCCCACTTCCAGAAATACCTGTAACGACCACTAATTTGCCCAAAGGAATTTCCAAATTCACATTTTTTAGGTTGTTTCCAGTGGCTCCTTTCAGCAGCAGTGAATTTCCGTTGCCGTGTCTTCGTTCTTTTGGGATTTCTATTTTTCTTTTTCCTGTGATGTAGTCAGCGGTAATGGTATCAGCTTTTAATAAATCCTTTGGTTTTCCCTGCCAAAGAACTTCACCGCCGTGTTTTCCTGCTCTAGGGCCGATGTCTAAAACTTCGTCCGCTTCTAAAATCA
>CAUQHD010000046.1:0-11389 GCA_963517805.1 uncultured Flavobacteriaceae bacterium
GCGATAGCAGCATTGACTTTAACAACGGCAAGTTTTTATTTTGCACAAGAGGAAACCCAAGGTTCAGAAAAGAACATTGATGAAGTAGTTCTTGTGGGAGTAGCAGACATTGCTAAAGACAGAAAAACTCCAGTAGCGGTTTCTACAATAAAAGAAGGAGCTATTGTAGAAAAGATTGGAAACCAGGAATTCCCTGAGGTTTTGAACTCAACTCCTTCTGTATATGCTACAAAAGCGGGAGGTGGTTTTGGAGATTCGAAAATTAACATTAGAGGATTCCAAAATGAAAACATTGCCGTAATGGTAAATGGTATGCCAGTGAATGACATGGAAAATGGTAAAGTTTATTGGTCTAACTGGGCAGGACTATCAGATGTGACTTCTGCTATGCAGGTTCAAAGAGGACTTGGAGCATCTAAATTAGCAATAGCATCTGTAGGAGGAACTATCAATATAATAACTAGAGCAGCGGATAAGAAACAGGGAGGCTTGGTATCGGTAGGAGTAGGGAATAATGGTTATCACAAAGCTCTATTTACATATAATACAGGTAAAGGAAAAACAGGATGGTCTACATCTTTCTTGTTAAGTAGAACAGCAGGAGCAATGTATGCAGATGGAACAGACTTTGAGGGGTATAACTACTATTTTGCTTTAGGGTTTCAGCCAAATAAGAAGCATGATTTCCAATTAACCATTACAGGAGCACCTCAATGGCATAACAAGAGACAGACTTCTATCACAATTACAGATTATTTAAAATACGGAAGAAGATATAACTCTGATTGGGGCTATCTTACAGGAAATGATGGAGTATCTAGACAATATTCTATGGCGGTGAACTATTATCACAAACCTATTGCATCTTTGAACTGGGATTGGAATATCGCAAAATCATCTAAATTGAGTACCGTTGCTTATGCTTCTTTTGGTAGAGGGGCAGGAACAGGAAATTTAGGAAATGTAAATGGTAGAGGAATTGATAGATTTAGAGATTCAGATACAGGATTATATTTGTTTGATAATATAGTAACAGCTAATAAGGCTTCAACACCAGCTACAGGGCAATTGATAAGAAGAACCTCTGTAAACTCACATAACTGGTTTGGTCTCCTAACTAATTTTCAACATGAAATCAATAAAAATTGGAAATTTAGTGTAGGTTTTGATGGGAGATATTATAAAGGATATCATTATCAATTAGCATCGGATTTCTTAGGTGCTTCAGGGTATCGTGATAGATCAGATAAAAATAATCCTGTAAGAACTATTACAAATTCTTATGAAGCTGTTCCAAGTTGGAATCCTTTTGCTAAAACACAACCATTAAATGATAGAATAGGGTTTAGTAATGAAGGAGAGGTTATATGGTATGGAGGATTTGGTCAGGTGGAATATACTACAGATAAATTCTCAGCATTTGTACAAGGTTCTGTTTCTAACCAAGGTTTCCAAAGAATAGATGACTTTATTATAGATGGCGTAACTTTATCTAAAAAAGGTGAAGTAATGAATACCAAAACAGGATTCCAAAATAAAATAGGATATAATGTCAAGGGAGGGGTAAATTACAATATCAATGAACATCATAATGTATTTGGAAATGTAGGATATTACAACAGACAACCATTCTTTAATGCAATCTATAGAGGAAATGAAAATATAGCAACTACAGGAAATACGAACGAGAAAATTTTAGGTATAGAAGTAGGATATGGTGTGAAATATGGAGGGTTTAATGCTAATTTAAACTTGTATAGAACAACATGGGATGATAGATATCTCAGAACAGCATTATATAAAGATGGAGGAGGAACTCGTTATTATGGAGAGGTTAATAATTTAGATGAAGTTCACCAAGGGATAGAGTTTGATGCATCTTATAAAATTAACAAGATTGTTACTATAAATGGTATGTTCTCTATAGGAGATTGGTTCTATAAAGGGAATGCTCATGCAGAAATGTTTAAACAAGATAATACTAAATATATTCCAGCAGGAAAAACAACAAATGAAGTAGATTTGCTTTTGGATAAAGTAAAAGTAGGAGATGCAGCTCAGCTTACAGCTTCTGCAGGAGTAACTGTAGAGCCCGTTTCTGGATTGAAAATGGATGTTAACTGGAGATATGTTGATAAGCTTTATGCTAATCTGGATGTTTATTCATTCAATGTAGAGGGTAGAAAAGCATTGCAACTTCCAAGTTATAATTTGTTTGATTTAGGTCTTTCTTATAAGTTGAGGTTAAGAGATAACAAGCATTCTTTCACTTTCAGAGGAAATGTTTATAACCTATTTGACACTACTTATATCTCAGAATCTTACACAAGTGTATTTGCAGGAGATAGTGATGCCACAGGTATTACTTATAAAGGAATAGACACAGGAAACAAAGTTTATTTCGGATTTGGAAGAACTTGGGCTGCTAGTGTAGCATTCAACTTCTAATAAAAACCAAGAAGATAATAAATGGAAATCCTAACTTTAATTAGTTAGGATTTTTTTATATTTGCGTTTCTAATTTAGAATAAAATGGAGGATTTATTTAATAGTGTATATAGCACACACAAGGGAATTTCTTTTTCTACAGTGGTTGTTTTTGGAGCTTTTATTTTCTTGTTATTACAGGTGCATCTTAGTTATAAAGGCACAATTTCAGAAGTTTTGAGAAAAACAGCCTTTTTTTCGATGATGTTATTATATATACAAGGAATTTTGGGTGTTTTTTTAGGAATTTATTCGCCAGAGTTCTCGGAGGCTTCAGGATTTTCTTCGATTTTTAAGCTTTTTGAGTACGGAATAATTATTTTGATCTGTGCTGGAATGATAACATATGTATACACATACCTAAAAAAGCATCAAAAACTAAACTTAAAAATAGTCATCATCGCATTGGCAGCAGCATTACTTTTTGAGTATGCATATCCTTGGAGACTTATTTTTGGTTAATTAAAATTGAATTTACTCATATGAAAATTGCGGTAGTGGGTGCTACAGGAATGGTAGGACAAATCATGCTGAAAGTTTTAGAAGAAAGGAATTTCCCTGTGAAGGAAATTATCCTAGTGGCTTCGGAAAAATCTGTCGGAAAAAAAATTAGTTTTAAAGGCAAGGAATATTCGGTAGTGTCCATGCAGGATGCCATCGATATGAAGCCAGAGATAGCGCTGTTTTCGGCTGGTGGAGGCACTTCTTTGGAGTTTGCGCCTAAATTTGCGGAGGCAGGAACTACGGTGATTGATAATTCTTCGGCATGGAGAATGGATGTTACTAAAAAACTGGTTGTACCAGAAATAAATGCCGATGTTCTGACTCAAGAAGACAAAATCATCGCAAATCCTAACTGCTCTACTATTCAGCTGGTAATGATTCTAAATCCACTGCACAGAAAATACGGATTAAAAAGAGTAGTAGTGTCTACATATCAGTCAGTTACAGGAACAGGTAAGGCGGCAGTAGACCAGCTCAACCAAGAAATAAAAGGGGAGGACTGCGAGAAAGTTTATCCTTATCAGATTTTCAAAAATGCACTTCCGCACTGTGATGTTTTCGCAGATGATGACTACACGAAAGAAGAACTAAAACTAATGACCGAACCTAAAAAGATTTTGGGCGACAGTAGTTTTGAAATCACAGCAACGGCAGTTCGTGTGCCTGTTCAGGGCGGACATTCGGAGAGTGTGAATATTGAGTTCAATGAAGATTTTGATATTGAGGAAGTTAAACAGATTCTTTCAAACACGCCAGGCGTTATTGTGGAGGATGATGTAGCCAATAAAAAATACCCTATGCCGTTCTATTCCGAAGGGAAAGATGAGGTTTTTATAGGAAGAATAAGAAGAGATAATTCCCAGCCAAAAACGCTTAACTGCTGGATAGTGGCGGATAATCTAAGAAAAGGAGCAGCTACGAACGCTGTCCAAATCGCTGAATATTTGGTCAAAAATCAGTTGGTATAATTTTGGTATCATACCGTACACATAGTACGGAAAAATGAAAATAAACTTTATTCAGAAATTTTTGATGATTTGCTCTGGTGCGAATCTTCACATCTTAAAGAAAACTCCTTCCGAGTGGAATAAATATTCCGGCATCGGAGGGATTGTTTTATTCACAGGTTTTTTTGCGGGAATCTCCGCAGGGTATGCTACTTTTACCATTTTTGATGATTTCCACGCTGCACTGGCGGCGGGGGCTGTCTGGGGACTGACGATTTTTAATCTGGACAGATACATCGTGTCCTCTATCAAGAAAACGGTTTCTTGGAAAAACCAACTTCTGCTGACGCTTCCTCGTTTGGTTTTGGCGGTATTTTTGGGAATTGTGATTTCAAAACCATTGGAATTAAAGATTTTTGAAAAAGAAATCAATAAACAGCTAAACACCATCATCCAAAGGAATAAAACCGAGCTTCAGGAACAGATGAACAGCAGGATTCTACAGCAGTCAGGCCCTTTTGCAAAAGAAAAAGAACAAATCCAAAGTCAAATAGAAACTTACCAAAAAGCCTATGATTCCGCTGTGGTGGATTTAGAAAGAGAGGTTTTGGGTAAAGAAACAGGACTTACGAGTGGTAAGGCTGGTTTTGGGCCAAATGCAAAGCGAAAAACAGAAATCCGCGACAATAAGAAAAAAGAGCTGGAAGCCTATCAAAAGCAGATGGAACCACGGCTGAAATATCTGGATGAGGAAATCTCAAAAGTCTATACCAACCTACAAACGGAGCAGAAAAACAGCGAGGATTCGGAAAATAGATTCAATGGTTTTGCGGCGAGGCTTCAGGCGCTGGATGAGTTAGGCGCAAATCCTATCATGGCTGTAGCGGCGATGTTCATTATGGGGCTTTTCATTTGTTTGGAGATTTCGCCTGTTTTGGTCAAATTGATTTCTACCGCAGGGCCTTACGATTATCTTTTAGAAAAAACCGAAACTGAAACCAAGCTCTACGCGAAGGAAAAAATAGAAAAAGGAACTATCTCTACGGATTTTAGAATAGAGAAATTCAAAAAAGATTTGGATAATATGTAGAAATAAATCAAGGCTTATCAAAATGAGCCTTGATTTATTTTATAAGATTTTTTCTGTAATAAAACAGCGGAACTATCAGTAAAATGGGCAGAGGCTGAATCACAAATCTTCTGATGTAAAACGAAAACAAATTCCCGAAACTAAATTCCGTATAAACAGAATACAGATAAATAGGGAAGAAAATAAAGAAAGATAAAGTGATTAAAACCATCGCTTGGAAAGTCCATTTTTTATTTAAAAACAAGAAATGAACAATTCCCAAAGAAAAAATAAGATTTAATAAAAACCTGAAAATATGGCTGGCGATGAGCCTTGTCCACTCAAACTGAGGAAATGCAGGATTAGAACTAGTGCTCGCGAAATATTTCAAAAAAGGGTCATAGAATATTTTACTTTCTAAAACTCTTACACCTACCAGTCCTATTATACAGAAGGCGATAAAAAGCCATTTTATTTTATTCATTTTTTCAAAACAAAGAATTTAATCCAGATAAACCATAATAAAACCACAGCGCCATAAATTATAGCAGGAAATAAATAATCATGGCTTATTTTCTGATAATCAGGGTATTCTAGTACCACAACATTGATGATAGCAATCCTAAATACATTAACTATATAAATGAAAATAAGTCCGCCCAGCGCAAACCAAAAAGTTTTAGCCCCCTTGTAAAAACAAAAAATAAAAGCCAAGAAAATAATCATAATGGATACTGCATTGCAGCCCTCTATCATTACGGTAGGCCATAATTTGTTGATATAGAAATAAATACCTTTTGTATCAACTCCATCTATAAGTTGTGTCGGATAGCTAGTTTTATTTAAGCAAAAAGCCGATTGTTCCGCAATAATTCTAGTTAATGGATCAGCTGCGACATCATCATACATATTCAGATAAAGCTGATATAAAGCAATCAATCCAAAATAAATTCCTAAAAAGCGGAATAAAGTAAATAAAATAGGTCTTAAATCACTAAACATAATTACAAAAGTAAAGATTTTAAAATAAAGATATTGATAAAAGTTCAGCAAAAATTAAGTAAAAAACTATATATTTGCTCTGTATTTTAATTTGAAGTAGTTATGTTCAAATCATTTCTTCACTGGAAGGTATTTTTAAATATTATAATTGCCATAGGAGTTTTCTATGGATTAATCATGGGGACATTTGCATGGTTGAAACACCATACGAACCATGGAAAAGAGGTTCCCGTACCTAATGTTGTGGATATGCCTGTGCAGGAGGCGGTAAAAGTTTTGGAAGATATGGGGCTCACAGTGGAGGTAGACAGCTTTAAGTATGAGCCAAAATACAAGCCTTTTCAAGTGTTGCAGATATATCCTTCTGCTGGGGCTCGTGTAAAAGACGGAAGGACAATAATTCTAAAAGTAAATCCTAAAACTTGGGCTAAAATAGAGGTTCCAGATGTTTTAGATAAATATAAAGGATTGGCGTTTAGTAGATTAGAGTTAGTAGGGCTAAAGGTGGGCGATACAATATATGAGCCTAATATTCAGAAAGATGCCGTGATTAGAATGATTCATAAAGGAAATGAACTGAAACCAGGAACTCTTCTTCCAAAATTTTCTGTGATAGATTTGGTGGTTGGTTCAGGGCCATTGAGAAATATATCCGTGCCTAATTTAGTAGGATTAACGGTAGGTGAAGCCAAAAAACTCATAAAAGCGAGTAATTTCGAAATAGGCATGATAGACTACGAAGGAAGCGACAAAGGAGATGATAAAATTGTCTATTATCAAGACCCTGCCTATGGAAGCCTAAGAGACCAAGGAATGCAGATTGATATTTGGGCTGGCAAAAAAACACCTGCCGAAATGTACGAAAAAGTGAAAGAATTAAACAAAATTTATAGGAGAAATGAGGTGGAAGAGTTTGATTTTGATGCTGAATTTAGTAATTCTTCAATAGATGCACCGAAAAAAGAGAAACCTAAACCTCAAAAAGAAAATAATCCTATCAGCTCTCAGGAGAAAAAACCGACAGAAGACAAAGCTCCAGTAGAACAAAAACCAGCGAAACCTGCACCAGAGAAGCCTAAAAAGGCTAATCATGTTGTTGTAGAATAAGACTCCTATTTAGAAAAACCAATGGAAGAAGATAGAGAAGAATTTCTTGAGCAGGAATTGGAGTACACAGAGACGGAGGAAGAAGGCAGCGAGTTTTATGAGCATCTTAATATTGTCGTAGATAAAAACCAAGAGCCGTTAAGAATTGATAAGTTTCTTTTAATATTTAGGCAAAATTCCTCTCGTAATAAGATTTCACAGACCTGCCGTGCGGGGAATGTCATCGTTAATGGGGCTCCTGTAAAGCAAAACTATCGGGTAAAGCCAGGTGATCAAGTATCTGTGCTTTTAACCCATCCTCCTCGTGAAAATGTAATTATCCCACAGGATATCCCCATTAACATTGTTTATGAGGATGATGATGTTTTGGTTATAGACAAAGAAGCAGGAATGGTGGTTCATCCAGGATTTGGAAATTGGGATAAAACATTAGTGAATGCAGTCGCTTTCCATTTTGAGAAAAATAAATTTAAAACCGATTTAGACAGGGTAGGTCTTGTGCATAGAATAGATAAGGATACTTCGGGACTTTTGGTCATTGCTAAAAATGAATATGCAATGAGTTTCCTTGCCAAGCAGTTTTTTGAGAGAAAAACAAAGCGTTTGTATTGGGCTTTTGTTTGGGGAAATCTTGAAAATGAAGAGGGAACAATAAGGGGACACATTGGACGGCATCAGAAAAACCGAATGCAGATGGCTGTTTATGAGGATGGCAGCCATGGAAAACATGCAGTTACGCATTATCGGGTCTTGGAGCGTTTTAGATACATGACTTGGGTAGAATGCAAGTTGGAAACAGGGCGGACACACCAGATTAGAGCTCATTTTAAGCATATCGGTCACACTCTTTTTAATGATGAAAGGTATGAGGGACATATTCCTCTAAGGGGACAAAATCTGCCTAAATATAAGCAGTTTATTCAAAATGTGTTTGAGGTTCTTCCGCGGCATGCACTTCATGCGCATACACTCGGGTTTATCCACCCAACGACCAAAAAGGAAATGTACTTTGAAAGCCCTATGCCAAAGGATATGCAGGAAGCTGTTGAGCGATGGAGGAGATATTTAGAAAATAATTAATCCAAATTTTATTGATTATTTATTCTAATGCTTTATATTCATATTCCTTTTTGCAAACAGAAGTGCAGTTACTGTAATTTTCATTTTTCTACTTCTTTGAAATTGAAAAATGAAATGCTTTTCGCCATTAAAAACGAATTATCATTAAGAAATAATGAGCTGAAAAACAAAATCTTAGAAACCCTATATTTAGGAGGAGGGACGCCGTCTATCTTGGAGGTAGATGAAATTAAAATGCTGATGGATGAAATCTTGAAATATTTTGATTTTTCTAAGGATATAGAAATCACCTTGGAGGCAAATCCAGATGATTTAGACCAAAAATTTTTGAAGGGAATTGCAGAAATTCGGATTAATCGCCTTTCTATAGGGATACAGAGTTTTTATGATGAAGATTTGAAACTGATGAATCGTGCACATAGTTCCTCACAAGCAGAATCTTCGGTGAAAAGAGCACAAGATGCAGGTATTCAGAATATTAGTATAGATTTAATTTATGGAGCGCCTACATCTAATTTTGAGATTTGGAAACAGAATTTGGATAAAGCCATAGAGCTGGAAGTTCCGCATATTTCTTCTTATGCGCTGACCATAGAGCCAAGAACAGCTCTTGAAAACTGGATAACCAAAGGAAAAATAAGCCCTCCGAAAGAAAATACACAAAACAAGGAATTCTACTATATGGTAGATTTTTTGAAAGATAACGGTTTTGATCATTACGAAATATCAAATTTCGGAAAGCCTGATTTTTATTCAAAACACAATACTTCTTATTGGAAATATAAATCTTATTTAGGAATTGGACCTTCGGCACACTCTTACGATGGAGAATATATCCGAGCATCGAATATAGCTAATAATTCATTATACATCAAAGATCTTTTACAGGGGAAACTACCAATAGAAAAAGAAATATTATCCGAAAAAGATAGATATAATGAAATGCTGATGATAGGACTCCGAACAAGCTGGGGCGTAGATTTAGCTAAAATAAAAAACGACTTTTCAGATGAAATCATACAAAGATTTAATACTGATATTCAGCCTAAAATACAGCAGGGAATTCTCATCATTGAAAATAATCATCTCAAAATCCCTGAAAAGCATTGGTTTTTTGCAGATGGAATAGCCTCAGATTTGTTTTTAATATAATTTTAGAATATTCTTAAAATAAAAAGACTCCCATTTGGGAGTCTTTATTTATGATTAAACTTAATTAGTTTTTAAGTTCATCTGGTCCTAAGATGTAATCATCAATAACATCTTCTTGTCTAAATTTAGGTTTTTTAACCAAGAATGCAAGAACTAATGAAATTGCGATCAATCCGATAGCTGCGTGGTAAGCGAAGAAGTAAGATTCTTGAGGATTACCAGCTGCTAAAGCTAATTTTTTAGAGTAAGCCGCGATTTGTGGACCAATGATTAGAGATGCTCCCCAACCAGTATAAACTACACCATAGTTAGCACCGTAAGCTTTAAGACCGAAGTAGTCAGCTACAAGAGATGGTGTTGTACTCATTACAGAACCGTAAACTACGCAAGTAAGGATAACTCCTAATACGATAGCTACTGGAGAAGTATATGTGTGGAAGAAGAACATGTTAATCGCTTGGATAGTGTGGATTACATAGTATACATTCTTTCTACCAATGATATCAGAAATCATACCTCCTAATGCACGACCTGATGCATTAGAGATAGAAGTTACAGGAACCATTATCCCAAGTAGAGATGTTGCAAGTTCGAAGTTTTCAGGTGTAATCAATCCTGATTCTACACCAGATGTCAAACCAGACTGTACTCTCATGATGTCAGAAGAGTTAGAGATAACCATCGCACCAGCAGAACAATATAGAGCATAGATAGAGAACAATGCCCAAGCTTGCCAAGTTTTAGCCATAGCTGCAGTTCCGATAGAAGCTGTTTTTTTAGCATTTTCTTTTACTGGTTTGTTTGGATTAACTTCTGGTTCAGGTACTTCATATCCTGCAGGAGGGTTCACCACATTCAATGCGGCAGGAACACCCATAGCAAGAATAGCACATCCTAATACTCTTAATGTATTTTCTAATGACAAACGAGGGAATGAATCAATAGTCCAAACGAAAGCTTGTCCTTTTAAGAATAATGTTTCCAATGGTCCTAACCAAAGAGCGCCAAGACCAAATCCTGCTACTACAAGACCGTTAATCATCCCTTTTTTAGATGGGTGGAACCATTTCATCGCAGCTGCACGAGGACATGCATACACGAAACCGATACCATTCCCTACTATTAAGGAGAAGATAGTGATAAATACAACGGGAGAATGAGTGAAGAAACTACAAGCGATAGTTCCTAAACCTGTCATCAATACCCCAATTAAGATAACCTTAGTAGGACCAACTTTATCCTGCCAAGCACCTGCTGCCACTACGATAAAAGCAGAAAAGAACCCGCCAATACCATAAGGCAAAGCCAAGTCTGACTGCGACCATGAAGAATACATTCTTTCTGCAGCCTCAACGTTTTTGTCTTGAATACCTTGCAAGTTAGTGTACTCCAAAGCATCTTTCAAGTTACTCCAAGAGTATAATATCCCAACAGAGAAGTTGGAAATTATACCAGCTATGAGGACTCTCGTAGCTTTCTTTTTTGCTGTTTGTAAATCCATTTGTTATAATTTATTTAATGTTATTTTAGATTTTGAATGAATTCATCAGACTTTTTGGTCTTAAAATTCGGGGTGCAAGTTAAGATAAAATTTTGAATAAACACCACTTTTTATTAACAAAAATTGTTTTTTAGCCAAAGTAAAAATAAAAACACTGATTTTTAAATATTTATAAATGTCGAATTGATATTTATCATGTATTTTATATAGGGTTTGATATTTAAAAAGCCTTTGATAAACATGATTCTTCTCATGTTTTTAACAAAAACTTAACTTTAATGTAACCATATGACCGCAGTGTAAAGTATCATTTTTAGTAGTGTAGGAGTGATTTGGGGTGGTTGTTATATATAATGACAAGGTTAAGGAAATATTAAAAACCTGATTAAAATTAGGTTTTTAAGTTAAATTTGTATAAAATAATTCATATCTTTGCCTTGTTAAATAAAGAATAACTTTTAAATTAATAATAGACATTATGAAAAAACAGATCATGGCGCTATTTGCTTTGGCAGTAGCACAAGTAGGGTTAGCACAAGA
>CAUQHD010000047.1:0-11187 GCA_963517805.1 uncultured Flavobacteriaceae bacterium
CTACTTCTGCATCTATTTTAGAAGTGATTTTAAGGGCATCAAAATCAGATTTTTTCGTGATAGCATCGTAGAAATTTTTGTTGCTGGAAACAGCAGGGATTTCCGATTTAGCAGCGATGCTTTTTTTAGCACCACAAGAGGCTAAAAACACCATAATGGCTGATAGGGCTATTAATTTCTTCATTTTGTTAATCATTAAAATCACTTCTAAAAAATTTATTCAGAGAAATCCAATACGGAAAAATCCCCCAAAGAAAGATTGATAGAAGTTCCGATATACTTTGCCGAGTTCCCAATCATGGAGTTGCTCAGGTTAGCAGACTGGATTTCTGTTCTTTCTTGGATTAGAGAGTTATCTATATTAGAATTTTTTACTATTGTGTTATTACCCAGAGAAACTCTCGGCCCGATGATAGAATTTACGATTTTCACATTCTCTCCGATGAAACATGGAGGAATTATCAAACTGTTTTCTATCTGTGCAGAAGCTGGATACTCGGAAAGATTTTCTTTTTCGTATTCTAGAATCTTACCATTGGTCTGTACGGTGATGGTTTTATTTCCGCAGTCCATCCAGTCATTTACCTTTCCTAAAGAGAACTTAGCTCCTTTCTTTCTAAGGTTTTCTAGGGCAGTTGTCAGCTGGTATTCACCTCCTTCTTTGATGTCATTACTCATGATATAGTCTATCTCGCCCATGAGTTTTTCTGCGCTGTTGAAATAGTAAATTCCAATAATCGCCAAATCAGACACGAATTCTTTTGGTTTTTCTACAAAGTCTGTGATGAAACCATAGTCGTCTAATTTTACAACACCGAAGGCACTCGGGTCATCTACTTTTTTTACCCAAATTACTCCATCAGAATTGGTATCTAGATGAAAATCAGCTCTAAATAATGTATCTGCAAAAGCGATGATTACAGGACCCTGCATACTTTCTCTTGCGCAGTTGATAGCATGAGCTGTTCCCAAAGCCTCTGTTTGGTGGTATATGCTTCCTTTTGCTCCTAATTTTTCTGCAACAGCTAATAAATCCTGCTCCACTTGACTTCCGAAATCACCAGTGATGAAGGCAACTTCCTCTATCTTCTGATTTACCACCTTTGCGATGTCCTCTACCAATCTTTGCACAATAGGTTTTCCCGCAATAGGAATCAAAGGTTTTGGCACAGTCAAAGTGTGCGGTCTCAATCGGGAACCCTTCCCCGCCATAGGTATTATTATTTTCATAATAGTTGTATTTATAATTTAGGTTTTACAATTGTTATTTCGTTCCAGAACTTCCGAAACCTCCTGCGCCTCTTTCTGTTTCGTCAAGGGTTTCTACTTCTTCCCATTGGATAGTTTCGTGTTTTGCGATGACCAGCTGGGCAATTCGCTCTCCATCATTGATGACAAATTCATCTTTGGACAGGTTTGCGAGAATCACACCGACTTCTCCGCGGTAGTCTGCATCTATCGTTCCAGGGCTGTTCAGACAAGTAATTCCGTGCTTGGCAGCCAGTCCGCTGCGAGGTCTTACTTGGGCTTCGTATCCAGCTGGCAGAGCTATGAAAATACCTGTCGGAATAATCGTTCGCTCTAAAGAACCTAAACGAAAAGACTCTGTGATATTCGCATACAAATCCATTCCAGCCGAAAGCTCGGTCTGATACTTTGGAAGTGGGTGTTTGGATTTATTTATAATTTTAATTTTCATTTTTTCAAAAATTTTTTCAAGAGAGTTCTTTCCTTAAAAACGACAAATATCAGAAAAATTACAAAAATAATGTTACTGATGATGTAATTTTCTCTAAAATATTTAAAAGAAATCATCCCTAATCCTATGGAAAGAAGCAGGTAGACTGCTATTTTTCCCGTATTATAAGGAATCGGATATTTTATTTGCCCCCAAATATAGGAAATTATCATCATAGACATGAAAGTCAGCAGCGCTGCCACTGCACTTGCCCAGTATCCATATTCAGGCACGAAGAAATAATTGATAGACACCGTAATCGCTGCTCCGATGAGGGAAATATACAACCCTACGATGGTCTGGTCAGAGAGTTTGTACCAAATGGACAAATTAAGATATATCCCCAAAAATACAGCTCCCAGCATAAGGCACGGAATCAGTTCTATGCCTTCGTAGTAGAGAGGATTGCTGATGTATATTTTGGAAATCCAAGAAATATTAGTGATAAGTCCTAGGAAAATCACACAGCTGCATATCACGAAGATGTCCATCAGCAGGGTGTAAGTTTTCTTCGCGTTTTCGTTTTTAAAACTTGAAAAGAAATATGGCTCTATCCCTAATTGGTAGGCCTGTCTAAAAACGGTGATGAATGTCGCTATCTTGTAAACGGCTCCGTATACGCCTATCTGGTGTTTGCTTTCTTCTTCAGGGAGGAGGTATTTTAGGAATTGTCTGTCCATCGTCTGGTTGATGATGCCCGCCAGCCCTGCCACCATCACTGGCCAAGAGTAGTTCATGATTCTTTTCCATAAAGAAAAGTCAAAACTCCTAAAACTGAAATTCACAAACTCCTTGGAAACGATGAGCAGCGAAACGATACTCTGAACCAAATTTGCGACAAAGACATATCCCACGCCGAATTCAGCATCGTATTTCAGTCCGAGGAATCCATTGGGTAAATTGGGAAGAATATTGATGAAAAATACCACTAACCCAAAATAAATCACGCTTCCTGCTACCTTGGATACTACATACCGCAGCGGTTTTCCTTCTAAACGAAGAACAGCCGAAGGAATTGTAGAAAAGGCATCAATGGAAAGAATGAATAAAAATAAAATCAAGAAATGCACTTGGTCTGGCGTATGGAAATACTCCGTAACCTCGCGCCGAAACACCCAGCCCAAGACCAAATAAATAAAAGACATTGCCAAGATGCTCATAGAACAAGTGGAAACCAGCGTTTCTTTGCTGATATCTTTCTCTTGAGCAAAACGAAAAAACGAGGTCTCCATGCCATGCGTCAGAAAAACAGTAACTACTCCTGCGATGGAGTACCAATCTACGAAGGGTGCAGACTCCGCTGGTGAAAATGCCCTTGTGATAATAGGTGCGATGAGGAAAGGAAATATCCTCACTAATACCGAACTGATGCCATAGAGCGCCGTTTGTCCCAATAGTTTTTTAATCAAAACTTTAATTTTTATGCAAAAGTAAGATTATTTTATCTGAAAATTGTACTTTTGTTCGCTATGAAAAATAATATTTCTTGTATTTTAGTTTTTATTTTTGGGTGTGTAGGATATTTACAGGCACAGTTTTCTCCCAAAAATATCACCAAAGATTTGGATAAAAAAGCGGTGAAATATGCAGACAGCTTGTATGCTAAACTCAGCATGGATGAGCGCATCGGACAGCTCTACATCGTGGCGCTTTATACCAATAAAGACCAAAACCATATCTCAGGAGTGAGAAAACTGGTGGAGCAGGAGAGGATAGGAGGCATCATTCTAATGCAGGATGATGCCGAGCAGGAAATAGCGCTGGTAAATGAATTTCAGAAAAAATCCAGAGTGCCAATGCTTTTTGGTATGGATGCCGAGTGGGGGCTTTATCAGAGAATAAAAACAGCGCACAAATTCCCTTGGGCGATGACTCTTGGAGCTATTCAGGATAATAATTTGGTTTATGAAATGGCGTCTAAAATAGCAGAAGATGCAAAGAAAATGGGAATTTATTGGAACTTCGCTCCTGTGGTGGATGTGAATACTAATCCCAAAAACCCGATTATAGGCAATCGTTCGTTTGGTTCGGATGTTCAGAATGTAATCGCGAAATCGCTGGCGTATGCACAAGGTTTGCAGGATAACGGCGTGCTGGCAGCGATTAAACATTTCCCAGGGCATGGGGATACAGATGTAGATTCGCATTTGGATTTGCCAGTGGTAAAACATAGTTTGGAAAGGTTGAATAAAATAGAATTGGCGCCCTTCAAAGCCTTGATGGACAAGAAAATAGGCGGGGTGATGATAGCGCATCTCTATGTCCCACAGCTGGAAAAAGGGAAAAATATCCCTGCTTCTATTTCTTATGATATTGTAACGAATTTGCTGAAAAATAAATTCCGATACGAAGGGCTGGTCATTACCGATGCCCTGAATATGAATGCTGTTGCTAAAAAATATCCTGCTGGGGAATTGGATTTGAGGGCATTCAAGGCGGGGAATGATGTTTTGCTTTTCAGCCAAGATGTGCCGACAGGGAAAAAGTTGATAAAAGAAGCGCTCCAAAAAGGAGAAATCAGCGAAAAAAGGCTGGAAGAAAGCGTGAAAAAGATTTTGAAAACCAAATATCTTTTGGGGCTTCAGAATCTGCGACCGCTTAGTTCAGAAGGAATTAATAGCGCTCTGAATAACGATTCTCACACGAAAATTTCAGAGAAGTTGTACGCCAATGCTTTGACTTTATTAAAGGATGAAAAACAGCTTTTCCCGCTTAGAGAAAAGGAGGTTTATTATCTTCCGTTAGAAGAGGCTTCGCACGAGGCGTTTTTACAAGAATTGTCCAAAGAAATTAAGGTTAAAAAAATATCTTTCAAAGAAATCCAGTCTATCCCTGAAAATGCAGTGGTAATCATCGGGCTTCATAAGGATAATTCTACCGCTTATAAGCCTTACAAGGTGTCATGGGAGAGCAAAAGGCTCATTAACCAAGTGAAATCAAGAAATAAAGTGATTCTCAATGTGTTCGGAAGTCCGTATGCTCTTCAGGATGTGGATATTAGCGGAATTTCATCGGTTTTGGTTTCTTATGAAAACAATCCTCTTTCTATGAAAGCTACAGCAGAGGCTTATTTAGGAAAACAAAAGATAAACGGAAGGCTGCCAGTGGTAGTGAATGAACAAATAAAATACGGCATGGGAATAGATGTCGCAAAACAAAAATAAATAGAGAAAATGTTAAAAATAGGAATATTATGTTACCCTACTTATGGGGGAAGTGGAATAGTGGCGACAGAACTCGGAATGAACCTTGCCCGAAAAGGCTATGAAGTGCATTTCATCAGTTCAGAGCTTCCTGCAAGGCTGGATATGACCAGACCTAATATCTTTTTTCATAAAGTGAATGTGCAGGCGTATCCCTTATTTAGGCATCAGCCGTATGATATCGCGCTGTCTTCTATGATATATCAGGTGGTGTGTATGTATCAGCTGGATGTTCTCCACGCTCATTATGCCATTCCGTATGCCTATGCAGCTTTTACAGCGAAACAGATGCTGAAAGAAAAAGACAAGGATTTACCGCTGGTGACTACGCTTCACGGAACGGATATTACTTTGGTGGGGCAGCACCCGAGCTATAAACATGCGGTGGAGTTTTCTATCAATCAGTCTGATGCGCTGACTTCGGTTTCGGAAAGTTTGAAACAGGATACATTGGCTTTTTTTGATATTAAAAAAGAAATCCATGTGATTCCGAACTTCATCGAAGAAAGACACTTTGAGCAGTGTTCGGTTTGTTTTAGAAATCAGTTTGCGGAGGAAAACGAGAAGATTTTGGTGCATATTTCTAACCTTAGACCTGTTAAAAGAATTCAGGATGTTTTGGGGATTTTTGAAAAGGTAAATCAAAAAATTCCGAGCAAACTAATCATAGTAGGCGAAGGCCCTGAGATGGAAAAAGTAAATGCTTTCTTATCAGAAAAACCAGATTTTATTGACAAAATAAAAATCATGGGAAAAGTGAATGACCTTCGCCCAGTGCTTACCTATGCAGATGTGTTCCTTCTCCCTTCGGAAAAGGAGAGTTTTGGTCTAGCAGCGTTAGAGGCTATGGCAGCAGGAACACCTGTGGTCAGCAGTAATACAGGAGGAATTCCAGAGGTTAATATTCAGGGAAAGACAGGATTTTTGGCCAATGTGGGCGATGTGGATAAAATGGCCGAATATACACTTCAGATTTTGTCTGATGAAGTTCTTTTAAAGGAAATGAAAACAAATACCACAGAAGTAGCAAAGACTTTTGATTATAAGAAAATCATTCCGATGTATGAGAATTTATATCAAGAAACGATAAAAGAATTTAAGAGCGAGAAATAAAATGGATAAAGAAATTTATTTTGCTGGAGGGTGTTTCTGGGGAACGGAGCATTTTTTCAAACAAATCAACGGAGTAACGGCTACGCAGGTAGGCTATGCCAATGGAAATATAGAAAATCCCACTTATGAACAGGTATATACCGACAGCACGGGCTTTGTAGAGGTGGTAAAGGTGGCTTATGACCCAAAGGTGGTAAGTCTGGAAATGCTTTTGGATTTGTTTTTCAAAACAATAGACCCTACAAGCCTTAATCAGCAGGGAGAAGACATCGGAACCCGCTACAGAACGGGAATTTATTGGGTAAATTCAGAAGATGAAAAAGCAGTGACAAAGGCACTTTCGAAACTTCAAAAAAATTATGAAAAACCCATAGTGGTAGAAAATGAGCCTTTGAAAAATTTTTACAACGGAGAAGAATATCATCAGGATTATTTGGATAAAAACCCAAGTGGATACTGCCACATCAACCCAGAATTATTCGAACTCGCGAAAAAAGCTAATCTGAAATAAAAAAAGCGGAAATTATTCCGCTTTTTTTTGTTTTTCTTGTTTTGAACGAAGTCTGATGTTTAAAAACTCTACTGTTAAACTGAATGCCAAGCAAGAATAAATAATATTTTTGCTAATGTGCTGGTGGATACCTTCCGCAACGAGTAATACACCGATTACAACCAAGAAAGAAAGCGCCAGCATCTGCAAACTCGGATGAGCGTTTATAATGCTGCTCACCTTTCCAGCGAAGAGCATCATTATCGTCATAGAAATAATAACAGCCGCAATCATAATCGCTACATTATCAACAAGTCCCACTGCTGTAAGGATAGAGTCCAGCGAGAACACCATATCCACTAAAATAATCTGCACGATGACCATTGTAATCGCCGCAGAGGCTTTGGATGTATTAGATTCTTCGTGTTCATCACCCTGCATTTTGTGGTGGATTTCCATCGTACTTTTCACAATAAGGAAAAGCCCTCCACAGAGTAGAATGATGTCTTTCCAGCTTAAAGCCAATGCATTGCCTTGGTTTTGTGGGTCATTGAACCAATCCAATGTAAGAACAGGGTCGCTCAATCCGATTAACCAGCTGATGGTCAATAATAATCCGACACGGAAAATCATCGCAAAGAACAGCCCGATATTTCTGGCTCTATTTTGCTGCTGAGCAGGAAGTTTATTGGACAAAATGGAAACGAAAATAATGTTATCCACTCCCAAAACCACCTCCAAGAAGGTCAATGTTAATAAACTTATCCAAATCTGCGGATCCGCGAAATCTGGCATTGATAATGATAATAGTTCCATAGATAAAAGTTAAATTTCTCAGCTGCAAATATAGAAAAATGTTTAATCTATAATGATTATTATCGGTAATTCTTTACAAAATCTTTCAACTTCCACGAATTAGAGGAGAAAGTAAAAGCATCCGCTACTTTATAATAGTTTTCTTGGTCTATGCAATATGGATAGGCTTCTTTGGCAAGAACAAGTTTTTGGTCATCAAAACTCATTTCTTTCATCAAACTGATGATTTGTGTCGTGCTGAACGCTGTAGAAAGATTCTGCATTCTAAAAGTTTCCAATTTCTCTTTATCAAAAGTCTGTTTTTTAAAATGAGAGAAAAACTGGCTGAAATCACTGGGACTCATTACGCTTTTCCCAAAAGGGGAAAGATAATTTCGGCTGCGGTTTTCTCTTTTGTCTAATTCTCTGATATTATTGAGATTAATGTCTTCTAACAAAAATAAGCCGTCATAATAGAAAAAATCAAAAACCAAGCGGTGGTTATTTCTCAGGTTGATGCGGGTTCTGTAAATGGTAAAATCATCTTCCAAAATAGAAAGAGTGTGGCTGCCTTCTTCCAAATCAAAGAAACGGAACATGCCGGTAGAAGATTCTATCTCCTGCTCGTTGATAATGATGCGGTACCTGCCTCCTTCAGGGATTCTGATGAAAACTTCGGCAGTGTTACTGCCCATAAAATTATAATTGAAGTTCCGATTGGTTTTCAGTGTAGGCCGAATTTCATTTGGAAAAATTTTACCTATTCTTATCTGTTGTGCAGAAACGCCTAAATATGCAGATAATAATGAAATTAATAATGTTTTTTTCATTGGTTTGTAATGTTTATGTCAAAAAGAAAAGCAATATGCTTGCCATTTTTTATCTTTGCATCAGAAATTAAATAAAATGCAACGAGAACATAATTTCATCCCAGCAGAAGGCGAATGGAAGAAAAAACTTTTCCGCATCGTTTATTTCGCAGACACACCTCTGGGAAAGCTGTTTGATGTTACGCTTCTGTTCATGATAGCACTCAGCGCCATGATTGTTATATTGGACAGCGTAAAGCACATTAAGTTCCACGAAACTTTTCTGGTGATAGAGTGGATTATGAGTATCCTATTCACAATAGAATATATTGTGAGAGTGATGATTGTAAAGAATAAAAAAGACTATATTTTTAGTCTGATGGGAATAATAGACCTAATATCCATTCTTCCATTTTATATTAGTTTATTTACTCCTGAAGCTAAATACCTAATGATTATCAGGCTGTTCCGTATGCTTAGAATATTCCGAATACTAAACATGATGGACTACATGGATGATGGCGAATATATTTTGCAGTCGTTAAAACATAGTTCAAGGAAGATTTATATTTTTCTTTTGTTTATTACCATCATTGTATTAATATTAGGTTCGCTTATGTACATTATTGAAGGAGGGAAAAATGGCTTTACGAATGTGCCTGTCAGTATTTATTGGGCTGTTGTTACAATTACTACCGTGGGCTATGGAGACATCTCTCCAGTAACACCTACAGGGAAACTAATTTCTATGTTGCTGATGCTCTGTGGTTACAGCATCATTGCGGTGCCTACGGGTATAGTTTCTTCACAGATGAAAAGATGCATGAATAAAGGAAAAGGAAAAGTAATATGCAACCGTTGCGGAAATATAGACAATGATGATAATGCACGATACTGCAAAGATTGTGGGGAAAAATTAGTAGAATAAAAAACACTCCTAAACTCAGGAGTGTTTTTTTATTTATTATCTCTTGATTTTAAAGGCATCCATCCCTGGAAAAATCACCGTTTCACCAAGAGCTTCTTCTATTCTTAGTAGCTGGTTGTATTTCGCCATTCTGTCCGAACGGGAAGCCGAACCTGTTTTGATTTGTCCGCAGTTCATCGCTACAGCAAGGTCTGCTATGGTAGAATCCTCCGTTTCTCCTGAGCGGTGGGACATTACCGAAGTATATTTGTTATGCTGAGCCATCTGCACGGCAGCCATCGTTTCAGAAAGAGAACCGATTTGGTTTACTTTCACCAAAATAGAATTGGCTACACCTTGTTTTATTCCTTGTGAAAGTCGCTCCACATTGGTCACGAAAAGGTCATCTCCTACCAGCTGCACTCTGTTTCCTATCTTGTCTGTCAAGAGTTTCCAGCCTTCCCAGTCATCTTCCTGCATTCCGTCTTCGATGGAAATAATCGGGTATTTCTGTGTCAGTTCAGCCAAGTAAGAAACCTGCTCTTCTCTCGTGCGGTAAGCTCCACCTTCTCCCTCGAATTTTCTATAATCATACACTCCATCTTTATAAAACTCCGAAGAAGCACAGTCCAATGCCAGCATAATATCATCCCCAGGTCTGTATCCTGCTTTTTCTATCGCTTGGAGCAAAGTATCCAGAGCATCTTCCGTTCCCTTGAAAGTCGGTGCAAAACCTCCCTCATCCCCCACTGCTGTGGATAGTCCGCGAGATTTCAAAATAGATTTCAAATGATGAAAAATTTCTGTTCCTTTTCTAAGCGCATGAGAGAAAGAATCTGCTTTCACTGGCATAATCATAAACTCTTGGAACGCGATAGGAGCATCCGAGTGAGAACCTCCATTGATGACATTCATCATCGGAACAGGTAGAGTATTGGCATTTACACCGCCCACATATTTATAAAGAGGCATTCTAAGGTGCGCCGCGGCGGCTCTTGCCACTGCTAGAGAAACCCCAAGAATAGCATTAGCCCCTAGTTTTCCTTTATTTTTAGTACCATCAGCCTCTATCATGATTTGGTCGATGAGGTTCTGCTGAGTGACAGGAAGCCCGATGATTTCAGGAGCGATGATTTCCTTTACATTTTCTACAGCTTTTTCCACGCCTTTTCCTAAAAACTCTGCACTGCCGTCACGAAGCTCCACCGCCTCATGTTCCCCAGTGGACGCTCCAGAAGGCACCGCTGCGCGCCCCATAGCACCGCTGTCTGTAAATACATCTACCTCCACAGTAGGATTACCGCGAGAGTCTAAAATCTGTCTTGCCTCGATGAATGAAATAAATCCCATAAATATAAATTTTATTGATTAATTATCCCACAAAACTACTCAAAACAAATGAGATTATAAAGAAACAGAAGCATATATTTATCATGTCCTACTTCTTCTCAAAAACATGAAAATCTCTCGTAAGCTGCAGATATTCATTCGAGTAGCATCGTGGCGAAACTTCTAAAACTAGTTCTTCCTCCTGAGGCTCTCCCTTACAAAAAGAAAACTCCAACACACAGCGTTTTGCTTTGGTTTGTGGAGTTCCGCGCACTATCACTCTTCGCCTAAGTTTCAGTGCAAAATCTGCACATTTTTCTATAAAAAAAGCTTCTGATGACTTTGGGATAATCACTGAAAATAATCCATTTTCAGCAAGCAGCACCGAAGAGTTCTGTATCAGCTGTTCAAAATTAAGTTCCACCTGCTGCCTTGCCAAAACATCTTTTTGAGAGGAATCCATCTGCTCAAAATAAGGCGGATTAGAGAGAATTAAATCAAATTTATCCTCGGAAATATAATTTTTAAAATCAAAAAGTTGGGCTCTAAGCCTGTCTTTAAATGGCGAATTATTAAAATTCTGCCCTGCCAGTTCCACCGCTTTTTCATTGATATCAAGCGCTAAAATCTCGGCTTTGGGATTTCGCTGTGCAGTCATCAGAGAGATTAGTCCTGTCCCTGTGCCTACTTCCAGCACCCTGAGAGCTGCCTCACAGGACGCCAATGCTCCAAGCAAAACACCATCCGTTCCCACTCGGAACACATTTTTATCCTGCAAAATGCTGAATTGTTTGAAATGGAAA
>CAUQHD010000048.1:0-10842 GCA_963517805.1 uncultured Flavobacteriaceae bacterium
TTACTACACTATATGAGGATGCTTCTTTTATAAGAAAAATACAATCAACCTTTAAGAGTTTTGGGTATGATATCCAAATCACAGGAATGTGGGACAAACAGACCAAAAGCGTCATAGAGGCATTCCAGTATCATTTCAGACCAGAAAACTATGAGGGCATTTTAGACGCGGAAACTTGGAGTATTCTACAGACTTTGGCTCAGAAATATAAATAAATTCTCTACCTTTGTAAAAAATAGAAAAATGGATAAGAAAAATAAAGATAAAGACGAAAAATTCATAGAATATTGGGAAAACAGCATGCAGCTCGGAAGGGTAAAATATTCCTTGATAAATGCTATTTTAATGGGAATAATTGTATTTTTAATTTCAAATATTGTATATTATTTCTTCACGGGAACCACCCTTTTTCAGCTCAGTATGGATGCTTTTTTATCCTTTGCTATGAGTTACCTTTTTAGTTTTCTTTTTTATTATATCCCTGTTTGGAATATCAATAGTTTCAAATATAATGTTGTCCTAAATAAAAAGAAGAAAAAATCCAAAAAAAAGTAAAAGACTTGATTTTCAAGTCTTTTTTTATTTCTAAACAGTCTGAAGATACATTTTTTCCAGGTCATTTGCTGAGATTTCATCGGCATTGATTTCGGAAATTAAATTTCCTCGTTTCATAATTCCTATTCGGTCTGCCACTTCTTTTGCCCTAAAAATATCATGCGTCGCCATGAAAATAGTAGTTCCCTCCGAAGCCAATTCTTTCAATATTTCAGAAAATTCATTCGATGCCTTCGGGTCTAGACCAGATGTAGGCTCATCCAAAAGTAATGCTTTAGCCTTTTTAGCGATGGCAATGGCGATACCTACTTTCTGGCGCATCCCTTTAGAATAGCCTCCCAGCCTATTGTGATGTGCATTAGCCTGCAGACCTGCTTTGCTTAGGAAATTCGTAAGTTCCTCATCATTATAATCAAACCCAGCCAAAGAGGAGAAAAATTTAAGATTTTCTACGCCTGTCAAATTAGGATAAAGCAGCACCGTTTCAGGAATATAGGCGATAAATTTCTTGGTCTCCTCTGGATGGTCTACCACAGAGATTCCATTGATTTTTGCAACTCCTTCGGTCGGTTTCACAAAGCCTAAAAATATATTAATCGTCGTGCTTTTCCCTGCTCCATTCTGTCCCAAAAGAGCAAAAATTTCACCTTCGTTTAGCTTTAAATTTAGATTATTTAAAGCTTTATAATCTCCGTATGTTTTAGATAAGTTTTCTGCAATAAGCATAAAATTCTATATTTTTTTAGTCAATTTTATTCCGATAAACACAAGTAATAATGAGTACAATAAGCCCACAAATAGGGATTTCCAGCTAATATCTGCACTCTCTGCTGGCGGCTGATATTTAGGTCTTTTTTCCCAAGGCGTATTTTTGGTCAAAGTTTCCTCAAAAATATATGGATAAAAAAACTCCCGCACAGCTTTGTGATGTTTTCTCACCGATGCCAAATATCTCATATGCGCTTCTAAATCCGTATTAACCAAGGCATTATACATTCTCTGCACTCCTACCGTAGGAAGAAACATTCCCAAAGTTTCGGCTTTGTGCTGGCGTTCCATCAGTTTTTGTTCCATCAGTTTGGATGTCGGTTCTGCCTCTTTATCAGCCACATACTGCATCGCATAATACCAGCCCGCTACATAGTATTTCTCCTCTGGAATTTTATATTTTTTATACTCAGGATATTCTTGGTAAAATTTGTTCATCGTTACCGATTTGGGCTTATCCCACTTCTCATGATAGGCTTCACGCTGGATGAGTGTAGTTTCCATAGCCTCATGAACAGGAGTGGTAGCCGTAATTATCGTATTCCCCAAAGCTGGAAACATCAGACATAGCACAATCCAAATTCCTACGGACAAAATAGCGTTGTAAGTTGAGTTTTTATTTAACGAATTGATAAACCAAACCACTGCAAACCAAAAACTTACATAAAAAACAGAAATTCCTAAAATGGCAAAAAACACCACTCCAAAACCAGCCCTGAAAACCAAAGCCGCCACGATCATCAGTATAATGACCAAAGACACCACTATCAGCCACCTTGCGAAGATTTTATAAAAGACAAAACTAAGCGTAGGCACTCCTGAAATCTTTATCATACTCCAAACTCCTGTTTCTTTCTCCTCCGAAATCAAACTGAAACCAAGAGCAATAATCAATAACGGAAAAAGATAAATAAAAACAAATGACAAATCCAAATTGCCCACCAAAAGAGACAAAGGATTAGTCAGCTCATTATCATAAATCTGCCCTTCTAATGCCAAGATTTTGGTTTTGATATTATAATTTAGAATGTCCCTTTGCCCTAGGGAAAACGCCGCCCAGCCGCTCGGTGGATTATAAGTATGAAAAATCATGTAATAAATATCCGTTCCTGCCGTGTTCTCCGCGCCTGCAATGTGCAGAATGTGCTCTATACTCTCATTTTCCAGATGTTCTATTCTGGAAATATTTTCTTTTTGTTCCTCTATGACTCTGTTTCCGTAATAAATTCCGTAAAGCCCAAAGAGAAAAACCACCAAAACCCCGATTCGGAAGGCATTATTTCTGAAAATATTTTTAAATTCTATGCTTAAAATCCTCTTCATCTTTACAAAAATTTATTACTATTTTTTTGAATATAATTCGCTGCCAAAACCAATGCAAACAGCATAAAAACAAACGCTGAAATCCCCAAAATCTGTTCTTTCAGAATTTCATAAGTAGAAAAATGCTGGTATTTGAACGGCGGCATTTGTTTCAGAAGCTCATTATTTATCCTCTGTGTCCGCTCTTTTTGGGATTCTTTATAATATTTTATTTCCTCCTGCTGAAGTTTATTCAGATACTGAGTGCGGTCATATCGGTATTTTTCGGCCTGTCGCTGGAAACTTACAGCATCAGAAAAACTACTTCCGCTGAAGCCCATAGACATATTTCTCATCGCCAAATAAGGATTGACAAAGCCCAAAAATTCGCTTACTTTATTTTGATTTTGATAAATTTTAATCAATTCCTCAAATTTTTCACCAAAAATTTTCGTGGTAATTTTTTCGCCTTCTGCAAAGACCAATCCACCGTAATTTATCGGTAATTCCTCGATGGAACTGACATTATATTTTTTCAGGATTTCTTCTTTCAGCTCCTTAAAGTGCTGGTCATCAGGATTATGGCTATCCCCTTCTTTTCTAATTTGATTATGAATAGAAATATCAAAATCATTTTTATTCGGTGCTTCATAGATATTTGCGCCAAGAGTCTGTGCAGCTTTCGGAAGAATAAAAACCATTGAAAACCAAATAATTAGAAGAACCAACAAAGTGGATTTGGGAGTTTTATTCAAAGCTGAAAAAACCACGACTACAAACGAAAAAATCAAAAAATAAACGCTGTAAGAAACCACCAGCAGGAAAGCTCTCGGTATAAGTCCCTCTGCATCAGCACCTGACATCAGCCCTGTGAAAGCAATTCCCAAAATAAGAATGGGAAGGAAATAAGCCATCGTAACGGCATAAATCCCCAAAGTTTTTCCAAAAATAAGGTCTTTGTAAGTCGTATTTTGAACCAAAATCAGCTTCAAAACTCCATTTTGTTTCAGCCCAGAAACCGAACCAAAACCAATGAAAATAATAAATAAAGGTAAAATCAGCTGGAAAATCAGAGCCATACTCAGTTCCCCAAACCTCAGGATTCCGTTGGAAAACGAGGCATCGCTCATATTCATCGTATTCTGTCTGTGAGCCTCCAAAAAAACAGAGTTTCCCACATAAGAATTTACCCCAAAATCAAAAGCACTCAGAGGATATTTGTCCCGAAAAACCAAATACCCATAATGCGAAACCCTGTGTGGGTGTCTGTCTGGCTGGTTTTCCCACTGCTGGACAACTTCGGACTGGTAGTGTTCCTGCTCCTCATTGTGATGATGAACATTTTCCCAACCAATATAAGCCGCCAGAGACAAAACAGCAACAATGATGAAAACCAAGTAAATCAGCACTTTCTGCCTATTGATGCTTTTCCATTCTTCCGAGGCGATTAGCTTTACCCTTTTTAAATTCATGAAATTATTTTAAATTCTCAATGAAACTAATATTCATCTCCGCCGAAAGCGCCCCTGCCTTCTCCACAAAGGATTCATAGGAAACAGTGTCTCCCTCACCTGCATTATCCGAAATTGCTCTCAGCATCAGAAACGGAACACCCATAATATGGCAGGTCTGGGCAATGGCACTCGCCTCCATCTCTACAGCCAGCGCCTCTGGGAAGCTTTTTTCTATCCATTCTCGGCGCTGTCTATCACTGATGAAAGAATCCCCACTGACTACCAAGCCTTTACGAAGCTGGTCAGTATATTTTCCACAATGTTCCTCGGCAAGGCTCAGCCACTGCTCATCCGTAAAAAAAGCAGGCGGCATTTTGGCCTGTTGTCCTATTTCATAGCCGAAAGCCGTGACATCCACATCATGGTGTCTAACCTCCGTAGCCAAAATAATATCATAAACTCTGGTGTCTTTCAGACCTCCTGCTGTTCCTGTATTGATGATTAATTCTGGTTTAAACTGATTGATTAAAAGCGCAGTAGCCACCGCTGCACTCACCTTTCCTATCCCTGACAAAAGCACCACCACCTGATGGCTGCCGATTCGCCCTTCATGGAAAGTAAATCCAAATAATTCGGTGTTTTTTCTATCTTGTAATTTTTCTCGCAAGAGCTGAACTTCTAGTTCCATCGCTCCGATGATTCCTATTTTCATTGTAAAGTTTAGTAATTAAAAAAATTAAGGGCAAAGATAATTATTTTGAAACACTTGACTGGCTTTTCAAAGTTTCTATTAAGTTTTTTAGGTGGGTCTCATATTCTTCTGTTGGTTCTAATAAAACATTAATTATTTGTCTTTCTTTTTCATAATCATACAGCTCGATTTCAAGCCAGCCTGAACTCCAAAAATCAATCCCACCTCCCAAGATTTTAGATTCTATTATAATTTGGTTTAAATCTCCGAAATCACCATTTTTATAGTTTCTGTATGTAATTTTATAATTTAACAAGTCGGGAGAGACTTCTTTTTTAAACCATTCTAATGTTTTTTCCATAACTTATCCTGCAACTATCGGTTTACAACTTAAAAGAAATACTATCAAGATAGTTTTTATCCTCATAATAATCTTATTTAACAACACAAATATAATCAAAAAACCGACAGCCATTATAGACTATCGGTTTTCAACAAATTAAATTATTTTTATGAAAAAGATTTTAGAATGTGTATTTTACAGCAAACATCACATTTCTTGGTGTTCCTGGGAAAAGTCTTGGATAGTTAAATGCCCCAAGCCAGTATTCTTTGTTAAATACATTATTAACATTGAATGAAAGCTGCATAGATTTCAGTTTATAGTATACCGCTGCATCTACAATAGTGTATGCTGGTAAAACTAAGTCACGCTCTTGCCAAGAGATTTTCTCACCCACATAGTTAAGCCCTGCACCAGCACCAAAGTTACGGAAAGGCCCTTCTTTGATGTCGTATCTTGTCCAGATGTTTAATGAATGCTTAGGCGCATTGTCTTTTCTATAAGTGATGTCTTTGTTTGATGCATTATCAAATCTAGTAAGATTAGCATCTATGTAAGCATACCCTGCGTTAATCATCCAGTTTGGCAAGATTCTACCCATTACTTCTAGCTCTATACCTTGGTTTTTCTCAGTCGCACCTTCATTAGAAAGTTCATCTGTTTGCCCACTTCCATCAGCATATGTTAATACATTTTTCTGCTTAATGTTGTAGTAAGCTAGAGTTGCATGTAATTTTCCATCGAACCACTCAGATTTTATACCTCCTTCCCACATTCTTGATGTTTTAGGTTTGAATGGTTCTCTAGCGATAGCACCAGTATTTCCATCTCTTCTAAATGTATCAGTCCCTAAATATGCATCTGTCTGCATTTGGAAACCTTCTACATAAGAAGCATAAAGGTTGATATTATCTGTAAGTTTGTATACCAAACCTGCTCTTGCTAAAAGTTTGTTTTGTTTTACAACTTTTTCTTTATCAGTCTTGTAGTAGTTCTTATCTGCATACCACTCCTGACGAAGACCAAAGTTGAAAATCAATTTATTCCACTCTAATTGGTTCATTACATAGATTGCATTTGTATTATAGTACATAGGAACAATCGGTGTAATTCTTCTAGCCTGTGGCTGATACATACCAGGGTACATTATTTTGTACTGTGAACCATCTTTGATTCTTAAATCCCAGTGTGGAATTCTTGGCGCAAGAGTTCCCAAAGTAGCATCACCAGTATAATCTCTTACAGTATTAGTTCCTCCTGCATTACTAATTTCAAAAGCGATGAAATCATATCCTGCAACGGTTTTATTCTTAATAGACTCACCAATATTCCAGTTTGCATTCAAATATGCATTGATATTATCTGTTAAGAATTTTTGCTGGCGCTGAACATATCTCATTTCTACCCAATAAGGATGTCTTGTTCCGTGAGCGTCTTTACCGAAATTATTGTTTGTTCTTAACTCTACTAGGTCTTCATTCCAGATATGTTTCATGTAAGCAAGGTTAAGACCGATATGCTCATTAAACTGGTGAGTCAAGTTCCCCATCAAGTTGATGTCTAATGTCTTGTTATAGTCATTAGCCGCCCCGATAGCATAACTGATTGGTGTAGAGTTAAGCGCTGGTTTTTCACCTGCATTCGCCTTGAAAATAGGCTGACCTCTATCTAGTCTATTATTATTGTTAGTCAATACCAACTCTACATTCACTCTTGTTTTATCATTCGGTACATATGTGATTGTAGGTGCTACCATATATGCCTTTTTGAATTGCAGGTCTCTGAAACTTCCTGAGTTTTCATAACCTAAATTCAAACGGTATAGTAAAGACTTATCCTTATTCAAAGGACCTGTAAAGTCTAAAGCTCCTACTATAGCTCCATAGCTACCAACACTCAGACTAACTTCTTTTCTATTCGTAGACAAAGGTTTTTTAGTTACCATGTTGATACTTCCCCCTGGGTCTGTACTAGAGAAAGTCATACTCGCAGGACCTTTGATTACTTCTACCCTTTCTATATTCATCATCAGAGGTTGAGAGAAGAAATAAACAGAAGTCGCCATACCGTTTACTAATCTATTCTCTCTATAGCCAGATGCCTGAGTTACCCCACGGATAGAATATAAGTTGTAGAAACTCGTTTGGTTCACCCCACTCACATTCTTCACCACATCTCCTAGTCTTGTAATTCCTCTATCTGTGATAAGCTCTTTAGTCACGGTAGTTATCGCTTGGGAAACTTCCATGTTTTTCAGAGCGATTTTAGAAGCTGAGAAAGAATAATCACTATTATAGTCCTTTCTTGCTCTTCCTATGATTTCTACAGTTTGTAGTTTTTTTACTTTTCCATCTTCTTCCTCATCTTGTGGCTCATTAGGGTCTGTAGTATTTTTTGCTACAACAGGCTCTGTTGGTTCTGTAGGCTGCTCAACTACAGGTTTTTCCTCAACCATAGGCTGTGATGTAACCATCTGATAAACAATCACATCTCCTAAATCCAAAACTCCATTATCCTCCACTGTAATTTGGTTTTCCAATGGATTTGCTCCTTCTGCTACGATGCTGATAGTGTAACTTCCTCCTTCTGTAAGTGTTACATTAAAAAATCCCGAAGCATCGGTCATAGAGGTCATTTCCTTGTCCCCTTTTTTCAGTATAATGCTGGCATTAGAAACGGGATTGTCATGCTGAACTACCCTACCCTTCACCGTTTGTGAATATCCCATCAAGGACATTAACAAACTCGACACTAATAATACTTTTTTGTTCATAATTGAATTATAAAATTTAAACTTATGTTATCTTTTTAAAAAATTATGCCACAAAAGTAATACTATTTTTTATTTTCTTGCTAATTTAAGATATGATTTTTATCATCAATTTTCAGGAAAGTAACATCATTACTTTTGAATCATTAAATCAAAACATATTTTTTAGCTCAAAAAATAAATTCATCTATTTTATTCCTTATATTTGCACAAAATTCATTTCTAAATACTAAATCAAAATGAAAAGAAGAGACTTTCTGAAAACAGGTTCATTAGCTGCTTTAGGCGGAATGCTGCTAACTCCCTTCGGAGCAAAAGCAAACACTATAAAGGAAGAATTTCGTGGCAAAAAAGCCAAAAATATCATCTTCATGGTAAGTGACGGGATGAGCGTAGGAACGATGATAATGGCAGACATCTACCTGAAAAGAAAAAACGGAAAAAGTTCCAACTGGGTAGGACTTTACGAAGATAATCTTGTCCAAAGAGCACTGATGGACATGGCCTCTGCGAATGCTATCGTAACAGACTCAGCAGCAGCAAGTTCCTCTTGGGGAGGCGGTGTCCGTGTGAATAACGGAAGCCTGAATGTAAGCCCAAATGGAAAGGAAAACATGCCTATTCTTCAGAAATTCAAACAAGCTGGAAAAAAAGTAGGCTGTGTAACCACTGTTCCTATCACCCACGCTACACCTGCAGGATTTTGTGTTACCAGCAAGAGAAGAAACGCTATGGATCACATCGCTGAGCAATACGCAGAGCTAAACTTTGATGTAATGATGGGAGGCGGCAGCCAATACTTTGACAAAGACAAAAGAAAGGATAAAAAAGATGTTTTTGATTTATTTGCGAAAAAAGGATATACCATCGCAAAAACTAAATCAGAAATGCTCAGTGCTCCTAAAAACAAGCCTATTTTAGGAACTTTTGATGAGGATGCCGTGCCTTACACCGTAGATCATTTACGCGATGAAAAAGCATCAAGAAACATCCCTAGCCTTGCCGAAATGGCACAAAAAGCGATAGACCAGATGAAAGACCACAAAAATGGTTTTGCGCTACAAATAGAAGGTGGAAAAGTAGACTGGGCAGCACACGGGAACGATATTGCGGCTCTATTATTTGACCAAATTGCCTTTGATGAAGCTGTAAAAGTGGTAATGGACTTCGCTAAAAAAGATAAAAATACATTGGTAGTTATTACCAGCGACCACGGAAATGCGAACCCTGGGCTGATTTACGGAGGTAAAACCAATGATAATTTTGATCACTTACAAAAATTCACTCACTCTAATGACTGGATCTTACAAGGAATACATGCTTCCAGCAGCACATCTTTCGTAAAAGACAGAATAGCAGAGGCTTGTGGAGGTTTTGCTATAACTGATGAACAAGCGAAAGAACTTCTTTCTTATTACAACAATCTTAAAAAAGAAGATGGACTATACAACCATAAAAACCTGCCTTTCAGAGCTTTAGCAGAGATGCAGAAAGCATACACTTCTGTTGGCTGGATTAGTATGGACCACTCTTCTGATTACACAGAACTTGCAATGTACGGCCCTGGTAGTGAGAACCTTAAATCATTTATCAGAAATACCGACATGCACAATTTCCTGCTAAATGCAGCGCATGTAGAAAATAAGTTTTAATTATAAAGATTAATAATATTGCCAATAAAAACTTACATTTGTTGAAGTTTTTATTGGCAATATTATATATTTAAACATCACCTCACTGGACATATAATACCATAATAGAATGCGCAAAGAATATTACGACATGAGAACCCTAATGCCGTAATTTAATCATGAAAATTCCTTCCGAAACATCTCTAAAAATAGCTTAAAAGAGAGAAAAGATATTTTTAATAAAATCCGTTGAAATTTCAAAATTATTTGGTATTTTCGCAATATGATAAATATTCTTGTGAAATTTTGCAAGAATTATAAATTAAATTTGTCACATTACAATAAAAACAAATAATTATGTCAACTTATGTAGTTGTTGGTCTTCAGTACGGAGACGAAGGAAAAGGAAAGATTACGGATGTTCTTTCTGCAAAATCTGATTATGTAGTCCGCTACCAAGGTGGGAATAATGCTGGACACACGGTGTATGTGGGAGATGAGAAATTCGTTCTTCATCTACTGCCCTCTGGAGTTCTCCAATGCAAAGGGAAATGCATCATCGCAAATGGTGTGGTGGTAGACCCGAAAGCCTTTATCTCAGAGGTGGAAAAATTAGAGGAAAAAGGTGGAAGAACCGACCATATATTCATCAGCCGAAGAGCACATGTTATCATGCCTTATCATATCCTTCTGGATACTTATAGAGAGGAAGAACAGGGCGGAACGCAGATAGGTACGACCAAAAAGGGTATCGGCCCTTGCTACGAAGACAAAATCGCACGAGTGGGCATCAGAATGATAGACCTTCTGAATCCTGAGGTTTTGAAAGAAAAAATAGAAAAAAATCTTAAAATAAAAAATGCTTTATTTGAGAAATATTTCGGAAAACCTACGCTTAGTTTTGATGAAATTTACAATGAATTTTTAGCCATTGGTCAGAAGCTGAAAGAAAGAATCATCGACACTGAAATAGAAATCAACGAAGCTATAAAAGACGGCAAAAATATCCTTTTCGAAGGGGCGCAGGCGCTGATGCTGGATATTGACTTTGGGACATATCCTTATGTGACTTCCTCATCGCCTTCCACAGGTGGAGTTTGTAGCGGTGCGGGAGTTCCTCCTACGGCTCTGCAAAATCTCATCGGAGTTGCCAAAGCCTATACCACAAGGGTAGGGAATGGTCCTTTTCCTACGGAACTAAATGATGATTTAGGAGAAAAAATAAGACAAATAGGGCATGAATTTGGGGCAACAACGGGCAGACCGAGAAGAACAGGCTGGCTGGATTTGGTTTCGCTGAAACATGCTTGTATGATTAACGGGATTAA
>CAUQHD010000049.1:0-10631 GCA_963517805.1 uncultured Flavobacteriaceae bacterium
CAATAACACTTCCGCCAAAACTCCAAAAATGCATCTGCGCAAAAGTAGTCGTATGCTTCCCTTTCAGATGCGCCTCTGATATTTCGCCTGTTTTCAAGTCAAGTGTCGGTTCCAGAGTATTCACCAAAGTAGATTTTCCACTTCCTGAATGACCAAAAAACACCGAAACTTTATCTTTCAAAAGGTTTTTCAAGGTTTCTATGTTTTCCCCTGAAACAGAAGAAATTTTCACGGTTTCGTAGCCTATATTTTGGTAAAGCTGCTGGAGGTCTTCCAAAAGTTCCAATTCTTCGGCGTTAAGCGTATCTATTTTATTAAATAAAATCAAAGGCTGGATGTTATACGCCTCACAGCACACCAAAAAACGATCCAAAAAGCCGAGCGAAGTTTCAGGGAATTTTAGCGTAAAAATAAAACACGCTGTGTCTATATTAGAAGCGATAATATGGGCTTCCTTGGAAAGATTGACCGATTTTCGGATGAGATAATTTTTCCTTGGTTCTATCTTCGTAATCCATGCAACATCAGAACTTTCCAATTCAAATTCTACAAAATCTCCCACCGCCAGCGGATTGGTAAGCCTTGTTTTCAGGAGTTTAAATTTGCCTCGTATTCTGGCTTCATAGATGGTATTCGTGCCTGTTTCTAATATCTGATACCAGCTTCCCGTAGATTTTATTACTAATCCCTTCAACTTTCTATATTTACTTTATCATTATATTATTTTGGATTTCCACCGACTCTTCATGAATGGTTTTAAACACTTTTTCTATAAAATCCTTAGACAAACCTGTTTCCGCTGCCTTTGCTGTAGCGTAATCTGTGATGATTTTCCAGCGGTCGGGCTGAAAAACGGCGATATTATGTTCTTTTTTCAGTGTTCCTATCTTTCTCACGAGGTCCATTCTCTCGGAGAGAAGTTCTATCAGCTGGAAATCAATCTCTGAAATCAATTTTCTATGCTTTTCCATCTCGTTTTCATAGCCAGAGATGTCCATTTTTCTTATTTTCAACTGAGAAAGCAGCTTTGCAAGGTCTTCCGGAGTTATCTGCTGGTCGGCATCGCTCCATGCTTCATCAGGATGGCAGTGGGTTTCCAGCATCACTCCCTGATAGCCAAGATTTACCGCCTCTTGGGCAATGTCATAGAGGCCTGCACGGTTTCCGCAGATGTGCGAAGGGTCTATCAGCATAGGAATATTAGGAAATTGATTTTTAAAATCAAGGGAAATCTGCCAGTTGGGCTGGTTTCTATATTTTGTTTTTTGATACGAAGAAAATCCGCGGTGTATCACGCCCAGATTCATAATGCCCTGCCCTTGCAGCCTTTGGAGGGCGCCTATCCATAGAGCCAAATCTGGGTTGGTAGGGTTTTTTACCAAAACTATCTTATCACTTCCCTTCAAAGCAGAAGCGATTTCCTGCACTGTGAAAGGATTTGCCGTAGAACGCGCACCAATCCAGAGGATATCCACCCCGCTTTCCAATGCTGCCTCTGCGTGATAAGCATTTGCCACTTCGGTAGCGGTTTGAAAGCCAAAGTTTTCTTTTACTTTCTTCAGCCATTTTAGTCCGATGATGCCCACGCCTTCAAAAGCATTCGGCTGGGTTCTCGGTTTCCATATTCCTGCACGGAAAACCGGAATGTTCGGGCAGGATTTCTTAATTCTTTCGGCGGTTTCCAGCATCTGGGACTCGCTTTCGGCACTGCACGGGCCTGCAATCACAAAGGGCGAGGGATATTCCACCATCCACCGAGGCTGTATATTTTCTAAACTGATTTCCGGCATCTGTCTTTTTTTGTTTCAGTGGTGCAAAAATATAAATTTAATTTCTCTTAGTTTTGGTTATCTCAAAAATATTCCTATTTTTGTCTAAATTTTAAATATTTTATAAAATGAGAAAAACATTAGCAGTATTAGGATTGTTCTTAGCTACAGCTACGGCATCCGCACAGGCGTTAGGACAAAACAAATTTCAAATCAACGGAGGGGTAGGTATCTCTGGATGGGGTGTACCTGTATATTTAGGGGCAGACTATGGTATCGCAAGAGATGTAACCATCGGAGCTGCAGTTTCTTATCGCTCTAGAACAGAAAATTATGGTTTCTACAAATTTAAAGAAACTGGTATAGGTGTTGAAGTTAATGGTAACTATCATTTCAATAGATTACTAAAAATTCCTAATAACTTTGATTTCTATGCTGGTGCTACCTTGGCATATTATAACTGGGATGTTAAAGTACAAGATGTAGATTATGAAGTTAATTATAGCGGAAGTCTTGACTCAGGTATCAAATTTGGGTTCCAGTTAGGAGGTAGATATTTCTTCACTAAAAATCTTGGTGTAAATCTTGAATTTGGTGGGGGATCTTATGCTGTTGGAGGAAAATTTGGTCTTACTTACAGATTTAATTAATTCTTTAAAACATTTTTTATTTAAAAATAATCTCCTTCACTTGAAGGGGGTTATTTTTTTGTTGTTTTTTCTTTCCTGTCATCTCGCTCAGCCCTTCCGTTATATAGATTAAAGCAAAATCTATCTCGCAATTGTTAATTGTTATCTTGCAAATACAATTTGTTATCTCACAATTGTTAATTGCTATCTTGCAAATACAATTTGTCACATTGCAATTGTTAATTGTTATCTTGCAAATACAATTTGTTACCTTGCAATTGCTAATTGTTATCTTGCAAATACAATTTGTTACCTTGCAATTGCTAATTGTTATCTTGCAAATGCAATTTGTTACCTTGCAATTGCTAATTGTTATCTTGCAAATGCAATTTGTAACCTCGCAAAACCATTATGCAAGATGATTTTAAAGCAAAATAAAATGGATAAGAGTAAAAGCGAGATGGCTCTCCCCCAAAGGGAACTAAAAATAATGAAAAGCGAGATGGAAACAGGGGCGCGACAGCTATGAGAAGTCAAATTTCACCAAGTCATGCAGGTCTTTCAGCACGGGATTGATTTCCGCAAGTCTCTCGTAGCGCTTTTTATCTGTGAGGACTTCCATTTTCAGAGACGGATCCAGCGTGTAGCGTATTTCCACCTTAAAGTTATTCACCTTATGCTGAAAATGATGCAGAAAATCTCCCTCCACCGCTGTAAATTCTTTCTTGGCACTTTCCGATGAGTAGGCGATTTCTATCTCATTCTCCCCTACTTTTCTCGGTTTGAAAGAGTTTATCGCATTAAAAACAAAGCTGTTTTCCTTGGCAAGATTCAGAAGAAAATTATTCCATTCCGTTTGTAAATCGGTCTCCGTGAAATGATGCTCGGGCAGGTTTTCTTCTTCCGTTTGGGAAAAGAGGCTCGGTTCTGCTTCTTTGCTGCTATCTTCTATGTGTTTTTTAATAGAAAATTCGGATATGATTTTTGTTCCTATCGGCTGGGCAGCTTTTTTTACTTCTGGTTTGGGTATTTCTCCTGCAGAGGGAGTTTGCGGAGATGGTGTTTCGGTTCTTTTAGGAGCAGATTCTCGTGGTTTTTCTCCACTACGAAGCAGCGGAGCGAGTATTAAGAACTTTTTTTTTTATCTGCATCCACCGCGGTAAGGCTTGCAAGCTGCATGAGGGCAATTTCCACCGTAAGGCGTGGATTTTTGGAATTTTTATAGTTGATATCCGCATGATTGCAGATTTCTACCGCATTGACGAGCTGTTGCGCTGTCCATTTTTGGCTCTGTTCAGCGTATTTTGCTTTAGTATTTTCGCCTATTTCTATTAAAGCCAAAGTGGAAGGGTTCTGCGCCAGCATCAAATCTCTGAAATGACTGCCGAGCCCAGCGATAAAAATATGCGGGTCAAAGCCTTTTTTAACAATCTCATCGAATTTCGCTAAAATAGCAGGAATATCGTTTTCTTTCGCTAAATCAGCCACTTTCAGATATTGGTCATAATCCAATATATTGAGAATTTCAGCTGCGTTTGCAAGGGTTATATTCTTCTGCGAAAAAGTAGTCAGCCTGTCAAAAATAGACAACGCATCACGCAAAGCACCATCTGCCTTTTGGGCGATGAGAAACAGGGCATCATCTTCGTAAGCTATCCCTTCTTTTTCGGCTATTTTCTTTAAATGATTTTGGATATCCTCTATCGTAATTCTCTTGAAATCATAGATTTGGCAACGAGAAAGAATCGTCGGGATAATCTTATGTTTTTCCGTAGTTGCTAAAATGAAAATAGCGTGTGCTGGTGGTTCTTCTAGTGTTTTCAGAAAAGCATTGAAAGCCGCCTGAGAGAGCATATGCACCTCATCTATGATATACACCTTATACTGCCCTACCTGCGGCGCAAAACGCACTTGGTCTATCAAATGCCGAATATCATCCACCGAGTTATTAGACGCGGCATCTAATTCGTAAATATTAAATGCGAAACCTTCTTCATCAGTTGCTCCTGATTTTTCATTGATTTTTCTCGCCAAAATCCTTGCACAAGTGGTTTTTCCCACCCCACGAGGCCCACAGAAAAGCAGAGCCTGTGCAAGCTGATTATTCTCTATGGCATGTTCCAATGTATCCGTAATATGAGACTGCCCCACAACGGAGTCAAACTCCTGCGGACGATATTTTCTCGCTGATACAATGAAATTTTCCATTTGACAAAAGTAATTATTTTTTTTGTTTGAGACAATTATTTAATATCATTTATCTCTGTTTTAGCGCCTGATGTAGTTTTTATTGATAAAACTTTCAGCGTCTTTTTATTAAAAAGGATTTCACTATTTTTTATATCTAATATTCCTTTTTTATCTATGTATATAGTCCTATATGCCCCCGTTATCACCCTATCATTAACAAGCACTAAGTAATTTTTACTTTTAATTTTTTTCTCTTTTGCTATATCCTCCAAAGTAACAAAATCTGGAAAATATTCTTTATTTGTATTGATGATGATGTATTCTTTTCCCTTATCTATTTCTCTTCTTACCTCTGATATCTCACCACTATTAATCCCGTATATAGACTCATAACTATAGTTTATACCATTAAAAACCAATTGAGTTTTTCCTGTTTCTTTAGAATAATCTAAACAAATTTTATTCTGCCCAAAAAGAAAATTACAAAAAACAAATAACATTAAATATATAAATTTCATAACAATATGGTTTTATTTACATTTGCCTATAATAGTATCTGGGTGGTAAAAATCCCCATACTTATCATAATATCTTATCACTCCTATGGTTTTAAGAGAATCACTCTTACATTTTTCCTTATAAAAATATGCAATTCCCCTTTCTTCTTGGTGTAAATCTAAAAAATGTGAGCTTGTAGGTCCTCCATCATCTTCCTCATGGGTCAAGAAATATTCTGTATCCCATGAATATTCATAAATTTCTGTATGCTCTATTTTTTGGCTTATTAGATATTTTTTCAGTTCTTCTTTCAGCAAAGAATCGTTTTTGGGTAAATTTTTAACCAAAACCAATTTCATTGTTTCAGATTGATAAAATTCTATTTCTTTCTTCTTACAAGAAAAAGAGAAAAATCCTATCAGAAAAACAATATATAATTTCATCTAAATTCATCCCTTGAATTGGTACTTTCTCGCTCCATAAGAAAGTGGATTTTCTCTCTCTATTTCTACTAATCCAAAGCCTTTATAATTAGGATTTACGGAAGTTTTCAGCTGTTTTCTATGGAGTTTTTCATAAGTTGAAAAATCCACCGCTTTTCTATTTCCAAGGGTTTCAAAAAGCTGCCATTTTTCCACAACGGATTTCCAGTTTTCATTTATTTTCCCTGAAAAAACCTTGGATTTAGAGCCACTTCCATAAGCCAAAAAGCCTAATTCCTTCCCAGAAAGTTCCTCTTCCCTGTCAAAAGACACCTGCAATGCAGACAATAGCGCCATGAAAACAGAGGCGGTATAGAGGTTTCCTATTTCAGAGCTTGCTCTCTGTGATGGCTCTATTTTTTGCTTTATAAAATCCAAATATTCTTCAGACTTAGCAAGGGCTTTTTTCTCTTCGTCAGTCGTGTAAGGCAGGTTGTTTTCTATGCTGTACAACTCTGTGAAAACCCTCTTTCCATGGAATGCATACGGCAGATGAAAAATCAGATAATGCCAGTTTTCATAAGGTTTCACCAAAGAATTTTGAACTTTGTAATGCTCATACGCTTCCCTAATTCTATTTTGGTAGCATTGATTAGAATACTGCCCATCAAAAACTGGTTCATCAGAGAAAATTTCCATTTTGTCGGGCGCTGTTTCTGGTGCATTTTTAAGGTCAGATTTAGCAATTTCTCTCCTTGGTTTGAAGAAATCAAAAACGCTCTCCGTAGCCACTCCCCATTTTCCTTCTATTTCCAGCAAATTCGGTTTCGCTGAAATCAATAAAGCCACTGCGCCAGCACCCTGCGTATATTCTCCTGTTGATTTCAGTTCATATTTTGCATAATCGGAGGCGATTACCACTGCTTTTTTATCGGGATTAACTTTCACAAAATCCAAACAAGTCTGCAATGCATCCACCCCGCCAATACAAGCAAAAGTCATATCCACCACATCACAATTCCCAAAACATCTCTCACCCAGCACCTGCTCCACCATTTGCACCGCATAGGTAGCAGTAGGCTTTGCAGCATCCAAAGCGCTTTCCGTTCCCAAATAAATCTTTGCAATATCTTTGGGCTGGATATTATAGTCTTTTATGAGCTTCAGAAGAGCCTCCGTCGCGAAAGTTGCCGTATCTTCGTGCACATCAGGAAGAGCCATCTTGTGAAGCCCAAGACCTTTTTCTAACTTAGCCGAATCTATTTCTCTATTTTCAGCTAACTCATTGATATTCAAATAGAGCGACGGCACATAGAAACTTGCCGCCTCAATTCCATATTTCATACTTTGATTTTCTGGTTTTTATTTTTTTCTTATTTAATTATTCTCTCCAGCACCCATTCTATCATCATTTTTTCAGATTTATGGTGGTCTGCTGCGAACTCTCCTCTTCTTCTGTTTGCAATCACATTATTAATAGTAATCGCCTTGTGTCCCAATAATTTAGACATTCCATAGATAGCCGAAGTTTCCATTTCAAAGTTAGTAACTCCTAAATCATTAAGAACTTCCAAAAACTGGTCATCCACAGCTCTCAGTCTCAGCTGTCTTCCCTGCGGCGCATAAAACCCAGGGAAAGTCGCTGTATTTCCTACATATTTCGCATCTTTGAAATATTCATACTGACTCTCTGCCCATTCCGAGAAATAAAGCATCGGCTTTATCTTTTCGTATGGGAATTTCGCCAAGAAATTTTTGCTAAATTCATTCTCAAACTGATAATCTTTGTAGAAATGAAGAAGTCCATCCAGACCTACCACATTCTGTGTAACCAGCATGTTATCCACCTCTACATCAGGATTTACGCTTCCACAAGTTCCCATACGGAACAGTTGCAAAGCCTTGTGCTCTGATTTAAATTCTTTATTTTTCAAATCAATATTCACCAAAGCATCTAGCTCATTCATCACGATATCAATGTTTTCCGTACCGATACCCGTAGACATCACCGTGATTCGCTCTCCTCTGAGCGTTCCTGTATGCGTGTAAAATTCTCTTTTATTTTTCTTAATCTCTACTTTATCAAAGTATTGTGAAACCTTCGGAACACGGTCTGGATCACCCACCAAAAGAATTTTTTCTGCAATATCTTCTGGCTGAAGGTTTAAATGATATACACTTCCATCTGGATTTAAAACCAATTCTGAGGCTGCTAATTTATTTACCATAATAATTTTCTTTTTTTTATTCGATTTTAAATTTAAACTTCCCAAAGGTAAGGAATTTTATTGATTTCTTACTGACAATGTTCTTTTCTGAGGCTCTATCCTCCTACCCTCTTGGTCTTGTAGCCCATATCAGAGAGGATTTTCATGATTTTATCGCGGTTGTCTCCTTGGATGATAATCACACCATCCTTCTCCGAACCACCGATTCCCAGAGTAGTTTTTATTTTCTTGGAAATATTTTTCAGTTCTTCCTCACTACCTTCAAAGCCTTCTATCAGAGTAACAGGCTTTCCGTTTCGTCCTTTCTTTTCGTATTTGCAGATGAGCGGTTCTCGCTGCTCGTGCTGCTCTTCGGGCATCTGGAAATCCTGCTCTACATGGTCTGGAAAAAGATTTTTCAGCTGGTCTCGTAAATCCATCGGTTAAAATTATTTTTCTGCGAAAATAAGAATTTTATATCAATAAAATTTTATGTATTTTCGCCAAATATTTTTGAATTCACTATGTCTTTACAAATTACTAATCTAACTAAAAAATTCGGTGAACAAACAGCACTGAACAACATCAACCTCAGCATTGAAAAAAACGAAATCGTGGGACTTCTCGGGCCAAACGGAGCAGGAAAATCCACGCTGATGAAATCCATCACAGGTGTAGTGAAAATAGATGAGGGCGAAATTTTGTTCAACGATAAAGATATCACTCAATATCCGATAGAAAGCAAGAAAAACATCGGTTTTCTGCCAGAAAACAACCCACTTTACCAAGAAATGTTCGTGAAGGAATATCTGAATTTCGTGGCTGATATTCACAAAATACCAAGCGAAAGAATAGATGAAGTCATCGAGCTGGTGGGCATCACTCCCGAAAAATCCAAAAAGATTTCCCAGCTCTCCAAAGGGTATAAACAGAGAGTCGGGCTGGCACAGGCGATTCTCCACCAGCCAGATTTACTTATCTTGGACGAGCCTACGAACGGACTAGACCCTAACCAAATCATAGAAATCCGAAATGTGATAAAAGAAATCGGCAAGGAGAAAACCATCATCCTTTCCACGCACATCATGCAGGAAGTAGAGGCGCTGTGTTCTCGCGTCATCCTCATCCACAAGGGAAACATTCTGCAAGATACCTCTATAGAGGAGTTCAAAGGGCGATACAGCAATCTGGAAGAAGCATTCCAGAGCTATACTAATGGGTAAATAGCTTTTTTCTTTAATATTTTAATTCAAAAACGGCCTGTCCATTTATAAGGACAAGCCGTTTTATTTTCCTTTTTTTTGTCATAAAAAATATTCTCAGCAAAGGAAAGAAAAATTTTTGAAAATCTAAAAGGATTTTTATCAAAAAGAAGAGACAATTTTAAAAATCTAAAAAAAATTACCCCACCAGAAGTTCCGACAGCAAGAAATAAAAAAATTTACCCCGCCAGAATTTCTGACAGCAAGAAATAAAAAAATTTTACTCCGGCAGAATTTCTGACAGCAAGAAATAAAAAATTTTAGCCCGTCGGAAGTTCCGACAGCAAGAAATGAAAAATTTTACCCCGCCGGAAGTTCCGACAGCGAAAAACTTTTTTAATTCTCAAAATTGTTTTTTCTTTTCAGCGATTTTTTTTTAAAATTTTAAAGATTAAATTTCTCTTCCGCTAAGGATTTTTTTTGGTTTTTAAGATTAAACCTCCTCAGCGGCGAAATTTTCTTTTGATTCTTAAATTTAATTTTTCCCTTTGCTGAGAATATGAAATAGAAATCCAAAAAAAGAAGCCTCAGTTTTGAGCCCTGAAATTTGATAAATTGAAATCGTATTCTCATCATCAAAACCCGAAATAAAAGCAGACCGCCCAGCCCTGCCATTTGTGAAAACCCAGCTTTGGGCAGAGCATCGGGAGTGCTTTTTATAAAGAACTGAAACTCAGGCAGACCGCCGGAACTTCTGACAGCGAAATTTTATTTCAATTTTTAAGTTTAAACTTCTCTTCCGCTAAGGAAATTTTTTTGTTTTTAAGATTTTTTCGTCTAACAAGGAAAATGGTAAAGGAAAATCCAAAAAAAAATTGTAATTTTCGGATGTTTTTCATTTCGTTTCACCAAAAAAAACATCATACTATGGGACATTCACACGAAGGACACTGCCACCACCATAGCGTGAGCAGTCTGGAAAATATCAATAGGGCGTTTTACATCGGTATCGGTCTGAATCTGCTCTACACCATAACAGAATTTGCGGTCGGTTTTAAAATCAATTCTTTGGCCTTAATCTCTGATGCGAGCCATAATCTGAGCGATGTTGCCAGTTTAGGAATTTCGCTCATCGGTATCATTCTTGCCCAGAAAGCCAGCACGCACAGCCTGACTTACGGCTACAAAAAAGCCTCAATCTTGGCTTCGCTCATCAATGCTATTCTGCTGGTGTTCATTGTCTTTAAAATCATCATAGAAGCTGTGGAACGGCTGAATACACCGCCACGAATGGAGAGCAGCGGCATCATCATCACTGCTGCGATAGGCGTGATTATCAATGCTGTTTCGGCGTTTCTTTTTTATAAAGGACAAAAACACGACATCAACATCAAGGGGGCTTTTCTGCACCTGATGGTAGATGCTTTGGTTTCGGTGGGCGTGATTATCTCTGGGGTGATTATCTATTTCACAGGCTGGAATCTGGCGGATGTGGTGATTAGTTTCATCATCGCTGTGGTGATTTTGATTTCTACTTGGGGACTTTTGACGGAAAGCGTTAAACTCAGCCTAAACGGCGTGCCAGAGGGCATTAACCCTAATAAAATCCAAAAACTGATAGAGGAAATCCCCGCCATAGAAGATACCCACCACCTCCATATATGGGCGATGAGCAGCTCTGAAAACGCCCTAACCGTCCATCTGGTGGTAAATG
>CAUQHD010000050.1:0-10320 GCA_963517805.1 uncultured Flavobacteriaceae bacterium
ATTTCTCCTAATTTCAAAGCCAAAAGAACAGCCCAAACCACTCAAAAATAATATTCCCCCACCGAAAGCAACAGCCGGAATTTTTCAGAATTGGGCATTCAGAGTGTCGGGAAGTGCAAAACCCCACCGGGGTCTGGTGTTTTTTTATCCAAAAAATAGAATCCCCACCGGGGTCTCGGATTTTCAGAGTGTCTGGAAGTGTAAAACCCCACCGGGGTCTGGAGTTTTTTTTATCCAAAAATGAAATCCCCACCGGGGTCTCGGACATTCAGAGTGTCAGGAAGAGCAAAACCCCACTGGGGTCTGGTATTTTTATTGTGAATTATTCAACAAGCTGGATTTTGGCTGATAATTTCAGTCGGGTTTTATTTATTTTTTCTATAAAATTTTAGCAATTTTATCTACACTTAGATAGCAGAATGTAATATGTCTCCGCTTTACCTGCATATTCCATAGGCAGGCCTGCTTTCAGAAAGTTTATTTTACCTATTTTTGTCAAAAATTATCATTTTATGTCCATTCAGCAGAAGATAGAGGAACTACGGGAAGAGCTTCATCAGCACAATTACAATTATTATGTACTAGATGAACCAGCAATTTCTGACTTTGAATTTGACCAAAAGCTAAAAGAACTCCAAGAGCTGGAGCAGCTACACCCAGAGTTTTATGATGCCAACTCTCCCACTATGCGTGTCGGAGGGCAGATTACCAAGCATTTCCCTACGGTAGCTCATGAATTCCGCATGTATTCGCTGGACAATTCGTATGATTTCCAAGACTTGGAGGACTGGTACATCCGTTTGGTGAAGATATTAGAGACGGAGGAGATACAATTTGTCACAGAGCTGAAATATGACGGCGCTTCTATCTCTATTCTGTATGAGAATGGACAACTAGTACAGGCACTTACGAGGGGAGATGGATTTCAGGGCGATGAAATTACGGCTAATGTAAAGACCATCCAAGACATTCCCCTGCATTTGAAAGGCAGTTTCCCAGAGCGGTTTTTTATGCGCGGGGAAATATACCTTACCCACAAAGCCTTTGACAAGATAAATGAAGACCGCCAGCGCGAAGGTTATGATATCTTTATGAACCCGCGCAATACCGCTTCGGGAAGTCTCAAAATGCAGGACAGCGCAGAGGTAAGGAGGCGGAGGCTTTCGGCGGTGCTATATCAGCTCGTAGGAAAAGAAACCACAGCTGAAACCCACTGGGAACTGCTCCAAACGGCAAAATCTATGGGTTTCAAAATTTCTGAACATACCAAACTCTGCCAGTCTCTTTCGGAAGTAAAGGATTTTATACACTTCTGGGACAAGGAAAGGCATCGGCTCGGCTTTGATATAGATGGAATTGTCATCAAAGTAAATTCCCTGAAACATCAGCAGTCTTTGGGATATACATCCAAATCTCCACGCTGGGCGATGGCATATAAATTCAAAGCAGAAAAGGTGGAAACAGAACTACTGTCAGTAGATTACCAAGTCGGGCGGACAGGCGCTGTAACCCCCGTAGCCAATCTGAAACCAGTGCTTTTAGCCGGAACCATTGTCAAAAGGGCTTCCTTGCACAATGAAGACATTATCCGAAAGCTGGACCTTCATGAAAACGACCAAGTCTATGTAGAAAAAGGAGGCGAAATCATCCCGAAAATAGTAGGCGTAAATATCCAAAAGCGGACACTCTTGCAGCAGCCTTTGGAATACATATCCAACTGCCCTGAATGCGGGACGCCTTTGGTGAAATTGGACAATCAGGCCATTCATTTCTGCCCGAATGAACTCCACTGCCCGCCTCAGGTCATCGGTAAAATGATACACTATGTCTCCCGCAAAGCTCTGAATATAGAAAACTTAGGCAGTGAAACTATAGAGCAGCTTTACAGAGAAAAACTCATAGAAAACCCAGCGGACTTCTATACTCTGACCAAAGAACAACTGCTGCCACTGGATAGAATGGCGGAAAAATCTGCCCAAAATATCTTGGACGGCATAGAAAAATCCAAGCAGATACCTTTTGAAAAGGTGCTTTACGGAATAGGAATAAGGCACATCGGTGAAACGGTAGCCAAAAAATTAGTGAAGAACTTTCCCAGCATTGAGGCATTAAGCAGCGCAAGTCTGGAAGAGCTGGTTCAGGTGGAAGACATTGGGATAAAGATAGCAGAAAGCATTATAGAATTCTTTGCCAATGAGGAAAACTGCACCATGCTGGACAGGCTGAAGTCTTATGGAGTCCAGCTTGAAAAAGGAGAGAAAGAAACAGAGATGCTGAGCGATGCTTTGGATGGGAAAACCTTTTTGTTCACGGGGAAACTATCCCTTTTCACACGCGAGCAGGCGGAAGACTTGGTGGAAAAACACGGAGGCAGGAATATTTCGGCGGTTTCTAAGAACCTGAATTACCTCGTTGTAGGCGAGAAAGCAGGCAGTAAACTGAAAAAAGCCCAAGATATAGGAAGTATTACTATTTTGGATGAACAGCAATTTCTTGACATGATAGGGGAATAGTTTTGTATATATTCGTATATTTGGAAAATTAATTTTAAAATAAAATATTAGAGTAATGAGAAAGATAATTATTTCAGCCTTATTTCTAAGCATGGCACTCACACCAAGCTTTACACTGGCACAGACAGAAGATTCGGGAAGGCATGCTCCCTATCGTGCTACGCACACCAAATCCACAGAACTCAAACATACCAAACTGAAACTGAGTTTTGACTTTAACAAAGAACATGTACACGGCGAGGAATGGCTTACGGCATCTCCTTTCTTTTATGATTCCAATGAACTGGTATTGGACGCTAAAGGAATGCTTATTCATGAGGTTTCCTTGGATAAGAAAGGTGCTAAAAGCCCCCTGAAATACGAATACAAAGATGATAAACTGAAAATCCAGCTGGACAAGGTTTATACTAAAAATCAGGATTACACGCTCTACATCAAATATACTGCCCGCCCCAACGAGGTAAAGCAGAAAGGAAGCGCTAGCATCAATGATGCGAAAGGCTTGTATTTCATCAATCCAAGACAGACAGAGCCAGACAAACCTACGCAAATATGGACACAGGGCGAGACAGAGTCTTCTTCCTGCTGGTTCCCTACCATAGACAAACCTAATCAGAAAACAACGCAAGAAACTTACATCACTGTTCCAGAGAAATACATCACGCTTTCCAATGGACTTCTTAAATCCTCTGTGAAAGAGGCAGATGGACAGCGGACAGACCACTGGGTAATGGATAAAAAACACGCCCCGTATCTGTTCTTTGTTGGAGTTGGGGAGTATGCCGTGATTAAAGATAAATGGAAGAATATCGCAGTAGATTATTATGTAGAAAAAGAATATGAGCCTTATGCGAAGCAGATTTTTGGGATGACCCCAGAAATGCTGGAGTTTTTCTCTAAACAATTAAAGTACGAATATCCTTGGCAGAAATATGCCCAGATAGTGGGAAGGGATTTCGTGAGTGGTGCGATGGAAAATACCACAGCCGTAATCCACCACGAAGCGGTACAGCAGAAAGCAGGGCAGCTCATAGACGAAAACAGATGGGAAGAGACTATCGCTCATGAACTTTTCCACCATTGGTTTGGAGATTTGGTAACCGCAGAGAGCTGGTCTAACCTTACCGTGAATGAGAGCTTTGCTACCTATTCCCAATATCTGTGGAACGAATATAAATACGGCAAAGACGAGGCCGATTACAAACTTTGGTCATCCCTTAAAGGTTATTTCTCTGACCCTGCAAATATCAGCAGAGATTTGGTAAGGTTTAACTACCACGCCAGAGAAGATATGTTTGATGGGGTTTCTTATAATAAAGGAGGCGGAATCCTGCACATGCTGAGAAATTACCTTGGCGATGAGGCCTTCTTTACCGGACTTTCCGATTACCTTAAAACTAATGAGTATGGAACAGGAGAAGCCCACCAGCTGAGACTTTCCTTGGAAAAAGTAAGCGGAAAGGATTTAAATTGGTTCTTTAACCAGTGGTTCTTTGGAAGTGGACATCCTAAGCTGGATATTAAATACACACTGGAACCCGTGAAAAAAGAAGTTTCCGTGAATGTTTCCCAAGCGGGAGATCAGTATTTTGAATTTCCTCTGGCAATAGATGTCTATGAAGGTGCGAAAGCTACACGCCACAAGGTATGGGTAAATGCACAGAATAAAAATACTTTTACCTTTAAATACCATCAGACGCCGAGTTTAGTTAATGTCAATGCAGATGGTATCCTTCTCTCTGAGATTACAGATGCCAAAACTCCGCAGGAATACCTACATCAGTATCTTCATGCTAAGGATTTGAACAGCAGGCTGGCTGCCATACAGTATGCGAAAGACAATAATACCACTCCAACAGCGCTGAAAATACTATCCGCAGCACTGAAAGACCCTTCATTCAGGCTTAGAATACGCGCCATAGATGCCTTAGACCTCAAAAAACCAGAAGTTGCGAAGACTGTACTTCCAGAACTGGAAAAAATCGCGCAGAAAGACCCTAAAACATTGGTTCAGGCTAAAGCCATCGGCGCATTGGCATCATTAAATAATAAGAAGTATCTGTCGATTTTTGAGAAAGGACTCAACTCTCCTTCCTATTCCGTGCAGGGGAACTCAGCCTACGCCATCGCAAAAATAGCACCCGAGAGAGCGAAAGCCTTATTAGACCAGATAGATTTAGACAATGCTGGGGAGGAGCTCATACTTATGATGATGCCTACCATCGTGGAAAACAAGCAGGAAAAGCATCAGGCAGCCATAGCATCTACCGTGGCGTTTTATCCTTTCCTAAAATACCAGAACCCAGAGCAGGGCGCAGTGGCAGAAAAGGGATTCAACTGGATAATGGATACCGATAACCTGAAAGCTGTGCAGAACCTCACCAAAGTGCTTCACCAAGTGAAAAGCCAGATAGGAGATAATGTTCAAGCGAAAATGATAATCGTCGGTATGCTCAAAGATGGGCTGGCAAGAAAGATAAACCTGCTGAAAAACAGCCAGAAATCTGAAAGCCTTAATAAACAGGTGGAACTCCTCAATAAAGCCATTGAGTTCTATCAATAATACATAAAACTATCCCGTTTGGGATAGTTTTTTTGTCTCAAAAAGCAATCTCCGCAGGGGAAAACAAATAAAACCTGACTAAAATTATCAGCCAAAATCCAGCTTGTTAAATAATTCACAATAAAAATACGATTCTTTAAATGAAAAGCTATTTCGGATACTCTGAAAGTTCAAGACACACCCTGTATCTTCTAATTTGAAAACAAAAAAATGCCAGCTACACCCTGTAGTTTGCATTTCCTGACACCCTGAAAGTGCAAACCCCACCCTGTAGTTTGCTATCTCGAATACTCTGAAAGTCCAAGATACACACTGTATCTTCTATTTTTTTAACAAAAAAATGCCAGCTACACCCTGTAGTTTGCTATCTCAGACACCCTGAAAGTCAAAACCACACCCTGTATCTTCTATTTTTTAACAAAAAAATGCCAGCTACACCCTGTAGTTTGTTATCTCGGACACTCTGGAAGTCAAAACCACACCCTGTAGCTTCCTATTTCAGCCACCCTGAATGCCTGATTCTGAAAAATTCTGGCTGTCTTATCCTTATGGACATTACAAAAACCTATCGGGGATTAAAGAAAAATTGTGTATTTTTGTCGCTTAGTTAGAAAAAAACGCTTATGCGGATAGATATTATTACGGTAGTACCAGAGCTGATGGAAAGTCCCTTCAAAGCCTCTATGATGAAACGGGCGATAGAAAAGGGACTGGTAGAGGTGCATTTTCATAATGTGAGAGATTTTGCGACCAATAACTACAAACAGATAGATGACACGCAGTATGGCGGTGGTGCAGGAATGGTGATGATGGTAGAACCGCTGGACAAATGCATATCTCAACTGAAATCCGAAAGAGATTATGATGAGGTAATCTATCTCACCCCCGATGGGGAAACGCTTAACCAAAAGACAGCCAATAGTCTTTCCCTTACCAAAAATCTGATATTCCTCTGCGGACATTACAAAGGAATAGACCAGCGGGTGAGAGACCTGCATGTAACGAAGGAAATATCCATCGGCGACTTTGTGCTTACCGGCGGCGAGCTTGCGGCATGTGTGCTGGCAGATGCGGTCATCCGCCTGCTCCCTGGTGTGCTGAACGATGAACAATCTGCCCTGATGGACAGCTTTCAGGACAACCTGCTCTCGCCACCCATCTACACCAGACCCGAGGTTTATAAAGGAATGGAAGTTCCGAAAATACTGCTGAGCGGAAATTTTGCAGCGATAGAAGACTGGCGCCATGAGAAGGCTTTGGAAATCACCCAGAGAAAAAGACCCGATTTGTTACAATAATTAGTTATAAAACCCAATATCTATTAAGGTGGAAAATAGAAACGAGCTGATGATGTTCTACAATGTGGAAAATCTTTTTCCACCCGATGAGAAATTTCAAAAAGGAGAAAGCCGGAAATTTTCTGGATTGAAGAAGTGGAATGCTTGGAGGTATAATCACAAACTGCACCGCCTGTCTCATGTATTCGAACTTATAGAGAAAGAAAAGAAAACCCTCCCGATGATTATCGGTTTAGCCGAGATAGCGGACAGCTCGGTATTAGAAGATTTGGTGAATATGGAACCTTTCGGCGGGCGGTATTCTTATATTCACCACGATTCCTTGGATGAAAGAGGCGTGGATACGGCACTGCTCTACGATAGAACTAAAATAAAATTTATAGAATCTGAGACCATGAGTTTCATCTTTGAGTTTGAGGAAGACGGCAGAGATGGTATAGACACCACGCGGGATGTTCTGCAATGCAAATTGGAATACGAAAATGAAATCATCCATGTATTTGTGCTGCATCTTCCCTCCAAAAGGGAACAGGATATCAACCAGCCGAAGCGTGATTATATCCTGAAAAATGTGAAAGAACGAGTGCTAGAACTTATAAAAGGAAGCGGTGAAACAGTGGTAATCTTAGGGGATTTTAATGAAAACCCTTATGCGGAGAATATCAATTATCTGCTCTACAAAGATGGTTCGGAGAAAATATTGGAGAATCCTTTCATGCACCTATATGCAGAGCGGAAGTATTCTACCTACTACCAGCGGCAGGGACTTTTGTTTGACCAGATTATCCTTTCCAGAGATTTTTTTCTTCATAATTCTGTGTTGAATTTCAGAAAAGCCGAAGTTTTTACTCATGAAGACATTAAAACCCGAGAAGGGAAGTATCAGGGAAAGCCTTTCAGGACTTATGCAGGTACGCGGTATTTAGGCGGATATAGTGATCATTTCCCAGTCTTAGTTGAATTTTCTAAATAGAAAAAATGAAAACAGAAAGTTATATATTAGATGATATAGACAAGCTCATCATCCAAATGCTGATGGATAATCCCAAAATATCTCTGGCTGTTATCTCCCAGAATGTGGGAATATCCACCACAACGGTGCATCAGAGAGTGAAAAAACTCGAACAAGCGGGTGTGATAGAAACTTCTGTAACCCTGCTCAATCCGAGACGGGTGGGCTATAAAGTGGTGTCTTTTGTAGGAATTTATCTTGACCAGCCGAGCCATTCCAAGGAGACCATACAGGTTTTGGAAGGGATAAATGAAGTGGTAGAAGTTCATTATATCACGGGGAATTATACTCTGTTTATCAAAGTATTATGTGTTGATAACGACCACCTGATGGAGGTGCTCAGCAGGATACAGACCTTAAAGGGAGTAACAAGAACTGAAACTTTCATCTCTTTGGAACAGAGAATTGATAGACAGCTGAAATTGAAATGATAATTAAAAAAAGATTTAAATTTTAGTTATAATATTTGCGAGTTCGAAAAAAAAGCTGTTATTTTGCAAAATTATAAAGTAGAAATAATTATTAGAGCATATAGATATGTCAAGAATTTGTCAAATTACAGGGAAGCGTGCAATGGTAGGAAACCATGTGTCTCACGCTAACAACAAGACGAAAAGAAGGTTCGAAATCAACCTTCTTGAGAAGAAGTTTTACCTTCCAGAGCAGGATAGACACATCACATTGAGAGTGTCTGCTCATGGATTGAGAGTTATTAACAAGATTGGGATCGAAGAAGCTTTGGAAAGAGCTGTTAGAAATGGATTTATTAAATAATTAAGAAAATGGCAAAGAAAGGAAACAGAGTTCAAGTTATTCTTGAGTGCACAGAACATAAAGAGAGCGGTATGCCTGGAATGAGCAGATATATCACTACTAAAAACAAGAAGAACACTACTGAGAGATTGGAGCTTAAGAAATACAATCCAGTTCTAAAGAAATATACAGTTCATAAGGAGATTAAATAACTATAAAGATTATTAGCGATGGCAAAAAAAGTAGTAGCGTCCCTAAAAGATGGTTCATCTAAAAAGATGACAAAAGTAGTAAAAATGGTAAAATCTCCTAAAACTGGAGCTTACATTTTTGAAGAAAAAGTAATGAATGCAGATGAAGTAGATGCTTATTTGAAAAAATAAACATCGTTTCTGCAAAAGAAATATAAAACTACCCAAAATTTTCTGGGTAGTTTTTGTTTTTATTAAACCTAAAAATACTTACATTTGGGGAAATAATTTTGAATTTAAAAAATAGAAGATGAGTTGGTTTAAAAATATTTTTAAGAAAGAAGAAAAAGAAACTCTGGACAAAGGTTTGGAAAAGTCCAGACAAGGATTTTTTGATAAAATTACCAAAGCTGTCATAGGAAAATCCAAGGTAGATGATGAGGTTTTGGATGATTTGGAGGAAATCCTCATCGCGTCGGATGTAGGAGCTGCTACGACTATCAAAATTATTCAGAGAATAGAGGAAAGGGCAGCCAGAGACAAATATGTAAATACGGCTGAACTTGATAAAATCCTTAGGGAAGAAATCTCTGCTCTTCTGCTGGAAAATCCGCATTCTAAGACAGGAAATATCGATGAAACCAAGAAACCTTATGTCATCATGGTAGTCGGTGTGAATGGTGTAGGGAAGACGACTACGATAGGGAAATTAGCCCATCAGTTCAAAACCCAAGGAAAAAAAGTGGTGCTGGGTGCGGCGGATACATTCCGTGCGGCGGCAGTAGACCAGCTTGTAATCTGGAGTGAGAGAGTAGGCGTTCCTATTGTGAAGCAAGGAATGGGCAGTGACCCTGCCTCTGTGGCGTTTGATACACTGCAGTCGGCTGTTGCGCAGAATGCAGATGTAGTCATCATAGATACAGCAGGAAGGCTTCATAATAAAATCAATTTGATGAACGAACTTTCTAAAATTAAACGAGTGATGCAGAAAATCGTTCCAGATGCTCCGCATGAGGTACTTTTGGTTTTGGATGGCTCTACAGGGCAGAATGCTTTTGAACAAGCGAAGCAGTTTACAGCGGCGACAGAAGTGAATGCACTCGCTGTGACCAAGCTTGATGGAACAGCGAAAGGCGGTGTGGTTATCGGGATTTCAGACCAGTTCCAAATACCTGTGAAATACATCGGTGTGGGCGAAGGAATGGAGGATTTACAGTTGTTCAACGGAGAAGAATTCGTGGATTCCTTTTTCAAGAAAGAGAGATAATGTCCAGAGCTTTGCTTTTTATCAATGGTGAGCCTCCCAAAACACTGCCTTCATTGGCTGATTATCAGCTGATAGCGTGTACGGATGGGGCTTTTCATTATTTAAAGGAGAAAAATTTCCCATTGGAGAAACTGACCTTTATTTCAGGGGATTTTGATTCTCACACGGGAGCGGATGAGGCTATTTATCAGGGCAAATTTGTCCATACACCAGACCAAAATAAAACAGATTTTCATAAAGCGCTGGAAATCATCATAGAAAAAGGAATAAAAAAAGTGGATGTTTATGGAGCAAGCGGGCGCGAGCAAGACCACTTTTTGGGGAATATTCATACGGCTTATTTGTTTAGGCAAGAACTGGAAATTAGTTTTTTTGATGATTATTCCACTTATTTTTTTATTCCAAATGATTTTACCATTCGGAAAGTAAAAGGCAAAATGGTTTCGCTGCTTCCTTTTCCAGTGGCCGAAAATATCTTTACCCAAGGGCTTCACTGGGAGCTGAGGGGAGAGAGCCTTTCACTGATGGAGAGAATAGGCACGAGAAACAGGGCAGATACCGATGAAATATCCATAAAATACGATAAAGGCAGTTTACTTTTGTTTATAGAAAATTAAAAATTATGAGAAATATTATTGTTTTTATTTTGTTGTTTTTATCCGCTCAGTTCGCAGCTCAGCCTGGGGGAGGAGGCGGATTGCGTGTGCTGAATGTATATGATGA
>CAUQHD010000051.1:0-10208 GCA_963517805.1 uncultured Flavobacteriaceae bacterium
TGGATATATTTTTCTATCGCCATAGTCATAGAAGGCGTTTCTTTTGTTGGCGCCATTACATCCACTCTCAAGCCCGATTCTTCAGCGGCTTGCTGGGTTCCCACTCCAAAAACGCCTATTTTCATTCCATCTTGTTTAAAGTCTTCAAAATTTCTGAATAAAGATTTTATCCCCTGAGGACTGAAAAAAACCATCATATCATAGTCTTTCAGTTTCAAATCAGAAATATCACTGCTTACAGTTTTATACATTACCGCTTTTGTCCAGTCTATTCCTGCTTTATTCAGCACATTAGGAATATCCTCCCCCATTACATCGGAACATGGGAGGAGGTATTTTTCATCCGGATATTTCTTAAACAATGGCAGCATGTCGCTCACTGTTTTTTCGCCGAAACTTATCTTTCTCTTTCTATAAACAATATGCTTCTGCAGGTAGTTTGCTACAGCCTCAGACTGACATACATACCTCATTTCATTCGGCACTTGGAAACGCAGTTCTTCTGCTAACCTGAAATAGTGATCTATAGCTCCTCTGCTGGTAAATATAACTCCTGTATACTGCGAAATATCTATCTTCTGCTGTCTAAACTCTCTTGCATCAACACCTGCAACATGGATAAAAGACCTAAAATCAAACCTAACTTTCTCCTTTTTTGCTATCTCTGCATAAGGAGAAGATTCTATATTAGGTGCTGGCTGTGAAACCAATATTGATTTTATTTTCATTCTTAATCTAAAATTTATATAAATATAAACTTCCAAATTGCCAACACAGGCAAAATTTGAAGTCCGCAAATATACAAAATTTTATAATACCATTCTTCCGGCAATGGCTTCTCTCTGTGGAGAAAATAAAAAACATTCTTCCCTACAAAAAATACCAACATAAAAAAAGCATAATAAATATAGGCTTCTCCTTTATCTATAACATAATAATGTGCAAGACACAAAAATACCAGTAGCAAAGATTCTACAAAATAAAATCGCTGTGCCGCAAAAGCTAAAACCAAGAATTTTTTAACCTGTCCTATCGCACTGAAAAACAATAAAGTAACCAACACTCTCAACAAATAAAACAGCAACAACAGTATAAGCATCATTCCTATTTTATTGAGAACAAAACCATTAACCTCTATTTCAGCGATATATGGCGGAATAACAGGAATATACTGCGAAAACAAAACCGAAAAAACCACGCAAAAAACAACACTGATGATACTCCAGTTCAAAATATTATTCTGCCCTCCTGAATATTCCTGAAAAAGAAAATCCAGTAAAGACTCCCCGCGCTGAAGCCAGTTCAGCATAATAATATAAACAAAACCAATACCCAATAGAGTAAAAATAACCCAATCATGGTTTTCAACAATTCTAACCACTCCTAAAAATTTTCAACAAAAATAAGGTTTTAAATTATTTTTAAACCTGAAGTTTTAAAAAAGATTATCTTTGCACTCTGTACCAAATGAAAAAGTTAGTTATTATTCCTACTTATAATGAAAAAGAAAATATCCGAGATATTATTTCGGCAATATTTTCATTGGAGCAGGATTTTCACATTTTGGTAGTGGATGACTCCTCGCCAGACGGCACTGCAGAGATTGTAAAAGCCATGCAGTCTGAGTTTCCCCACCATCTGCATCTGAGTATAAGAAAGGTCAAAGATGGTTTGGGAAAAGCCTATATTCATGGGTTTTGGTGGGCATTGCAAAATAACTATGATTATATTTTTGAAATGGATGCAGATTTTTCGCACAATCCTAATGATTTACCAAAATTATTAAAAGCTTGTCAAAAGGCCGATATGGTAATCGGTTCCAGATACTGCAAGGGCGTGAATGTGGTCAACTGGCCGATGAGCAGGGTTCTGCTGTCTTATTTCGCGTCTAAATATGTGCGATTTATTTTAGGAATTCCCATTCACGATACTACGGCTGGTTTCATTTGCTTTTCAAGAAAAGCACTGGAAAACATTGGTTTAGACAAAATAAGATTAAAAGGCTATGGATTTCAGGTTGAGATGAAATATCGGGCATTCAAAAAAGGTCTAAAATTAGTAGAAATCCCTATCATCTTTACTGACAGAACGCTGGGAGAATCCAAAATGAACGGCGGTATCATCACGGAAGCCGTGTTTGGAGTTATTAAATTAAAATTAAAATCATTATTTGGGACTTTATAAATGAAAAGAATAATTTTTCTGTTTTTTTTAGTTTTTTTGTTTTCTTGTGGTTCAGAAAAACCTAAAAATATTCTGAGTAAAGATGAAATGGCAGAAATCATAGTAGATTTAGCTATTTATGAGCAGGTTTTTTTTGTGAATTCCCAGCAAAATATTGATGTAGAAAACATTAATACTTTTGTTTTTAAAAAACATAAAACCAATGCTGCTGTTTTCAGAGAAAGCCACGCTTACTACCTCCGCAAACCAGATGCAATGGAAAATATTTATAAAAAAGCAAAAGAAATAATCATATCAAAAGACCCCAAAATGAAGGAGTTTATTAAAAAAAATAATATGGAAAGCTCCTCTGTTAAATAAATATAACTTTATGAAGAAATTTTTTGAAGTTGAAAAAAACACCACTGGAAAAGCCCGCGCAGGGAAAATAACCACAGACCATGGAGAAATACAAACTCCTATTTTTATGCCTGTGGGAACTGTGGCAAGTGTAAAAACCGTTCATCAGCACGAGCTGAAAGAAGATATAAAAGCACAAATCATCTTAGGAAACACCTACCATCTGTATCTCCGCCCAGGGATGGAGATTATGCAGAAAGCAGGCGGGCTGCATCAGTTTATGAACTGGGACAGACCTATTCTTACCGACAGTGGCGGCTATCAGGTTTTTTCTCTGGCAGCGAGCAGAAAAATGACCGAAGAAGGAGTAAAATTCAAATCCCATATAGACGGTAGTTATCATTTTATTTCTCCTGAAAAATCTATGGAAATCCAGCGACAAATAGGAGCAGATATCTTCATGGCTTTTGATGAATGTACTCCTTACCCATGTGAATACAACCAAGCCAAGGAATCCATGGAGCTTACGCACCGCTGGCTGAAAAGATGTATTGACTGGACATCAGCAAATAAAGAACTCTACGGACATCAGCAGAATTTATTCCCAATCGTTCAAGGCTCTGTCTATCACGACCTTAGAAAAATCTCTGCCGAAGTCATCTCAGAAGCTGGAGCCGCAGGAAATGCCATCGGAGGGCTTTCTGTAGGAGAACCAGAAGAAATAATGTACGAAATCACAGACATCGTTACAGATATTCTCCCAAAAGAAAAACCGCGATATCTAATGGGCGTTGGGACGCCTTGGAATATCCTAGAAAGCATCGGGCTGGGAATCGATATGATGGACTGTGTAATGCCGACACGAAACGCCAGAAACGCTATGCTTTTCACTTGGAATGGTGTGATGAACATGAAAAACCAAAAATGGAAAGATGATTTTTCACCATTGGATGAATTTGGGACAAGTTTCGTGGATAGAGAATACAGCAAGGCCTATGTAAGGCATCTTTTCGTAGCGAAAGAATATTTAGCAAAACAGATTGCTTCCATTCACAACTTGGCATTTTATTTAGATTTGGTAAGAACCGCTAGAGAGCATATTCTTGCTGGAGATTTTTATGAATGGAAAGACCAAATCATACCTCAGCTGAAACAAAGATTGTAAAAAGTGAAGATTTTAGATAAATATATTATAAAAAAATACATAGGCACTCTTACTTTTATGCTTTTACTGCTGTCTATTATTGTAGTTGTAATAGACATCCAGTCTAAAACACCAAGAATAGAGGGCAATGGCTTTACTGTGAGCTATTTTCTCATCCACTTTTATCCTTATTGGATGCTGTCTCTGATCATTACTTTTATGTCTATTTTGGTTTTTGTTTCCATTATTTTATTTACTTCACAGATGGCAAATAACACGGAGATTGTAGCAATAATAAGCGGCGGCGCAAGTTTTCATAGATTTGCGAAACCTTATCTTTATAGTGCTGTTTTTTTGGTTATTTCTACATTGATTACCAATCATTTTATTCTGCCTTGGGCTAATGAAAAGAAAAACGAACTGATTATCTACACTTACAACACACAAAACCGTGAAAAATATACAGAATACACAACGATTTCAACTCAGTTTTCGCCGACAGAATATATTTTTATTAACAATTATCATCAAAAAAACAAAAGAGGTTCTGGATATATGTATCAGAAGTTTGACAAACAGCAAAACCTTGTCTATCAAATCATTGCCGATGAAGTAGAATGGGATGAAAAAAGTAAGCTGTTTGTTCTGAGAAATTATCTTGAAAAAACTGTCAGAAAGGACAATTCCGAGATTTTAGGAAACGGAAATAAAAAAAATCAGGATTTCAAGCTAAGCCCCGAAGAGCTTTTCCCAAACGACCTTCAAGCCGAAAGCAAAAATACTCCTGAACTAATAAAATTTATAGAAAGAGAAAAAATCCGAGGCAATAAAAACCTGAACATGTACCTAAATGAGCTACACCAGAGGACATCCATGCCTATATCCATATTCATCCTTACTTTTCTTGCTCTTTCCCTATCTTCACAGAAAAAACGAGGCGGGCTCGGACTAAACCTAGCCATTGGAATTGCAATTGCTTTTGCATTCATTTTTTCATTTGAAGTATTAAAAGTTGTTTCCTCAAACCAAGTTATTTCTCCTTTATTTGCTATGTGGATTCCCAACATATTCTTTGGAGGTTTGGCGGGGTATCTTTATTTCAAAAGGGCTAATGAATAGTCAGTATAAAAGCTCTATTTCTTTATGATAGAATTTCTTTAGTCCATCTTTTTCTAAATCAACCCAGAGGAAACCATTTTCATCTGCGTTTTTTATGATGCCATTTTGTCGCGTTTTATTAATTTCAAAAACAGAAATTATATCTTTTCTAAATAAATTTTGATTGTAAAAATCCAAAATCTGCTCAGATAAAGGAGGATTAAAAAGCCTTTCCATGAAATAAGCATTCATTTCAAGCGCCCATTTATTTAAGTCAAACCTTTGGTTTGTCTGTGTAAAAATAGAACCTGCCTTAGGAAAATTCTCAAAAGATTCTTGTAAAATATTGATTCCTATACCGATGATAGTAAATATTTCGCCATTCACACGCTTTCTTTCAATGAGCATTCCTGATATTTTTTTGTTTTGAAGGATAATATCATTCGGCCATTTTACTTTGACTTCCGTTTCTGTCTTTTTGGCAATAAAATCTCTCAAAATATTTGCGGTATGAAAATTGAGGAGATTATCGGAAATCAAAATTTTTCGCTGATGGAAAACCATAGAAAAAGCAAGATTCTCATTCGGAGCAATCCTCCATATATTGCCATATTGTCCTCTCCCATTGGTTTGGTCAAAAGTATAGAGCGTAATCCACTCATCCTCTATCTTTTTTAATTTTGGCAGATAATGGATGATTTCATCATTGGTAGAAGTGCATTTTTTAGTATAAAAAATTTGATTCATCATTCAAAATAAAGGATAAATATAAAAAGAATTATTTATATTCATTAAAAAAGAATAAATTTGCAATCTAACATAATTTTAAAACTGAATGGAAGAATATATAGAAAAAAAGCTATTGATAGAAAAAATCATTGAAGCAATCCAAGACACTAAAGGAGAGGATATCAAGCTGTTAGACCTTACTAAAATAGAAAATAGTGCCGCGAATTACTTCATTATTTGTAATGCAAATTCTAACACACAGGTAAATGCTATAGCCGGAAATATAGAAAAAAAAGTAAGAAACGAACTAAAAAACCGCCCATGGCATGTAGAAGGAACAGAAAATGCAATGTGGATTTTGGTAGATTATATATCCGTTGTGGTGCATATTTTCCAGAAACATATTCGCGAATTTTATGATTTAGAAGACCTTTGGAGCGATGCACAAATCACTTCAATAGATGAAAATAATAACTTTACTTTTAAATAAATTGTATGAATAATAAAGGTGGTTTTAACTGGTTTTACTTAGTTATCCTAATAGCATTGGGGGTATTATTTTATCCGCTGTTAGGCTCTTCATCATCTGCAAAACCCATAGATGAAGATACTTTCTTCGGTCTAATGCAGGAAGGAAAGGTAAAAGAAATAAAAGTTTTTCGAGATACCCACAAAGCGGATATTTTTCTAACTTCTGAGTCAAGAAAGAAAAACAACAACCAAGATATACTGCTTCCTTTTTCACAAAATGTAGAAGCAGATTTAAGTTTATCCTACGGTGACCTTAAATACCTCCAAGAAAGATTTTATGAGGTAAAAAAGTCCAATCCTCAAATTAAAACGGTAATTAATTTCGGGGATTCTGGCTCCCAGCTGAAAAGCTCACTACTTACTGTAGGAATGTGGATTGCTTTCAGTGCCCTGCTTTACTACTTCATCTTCCGCAGAATGGGTAGCGGCGGCGGTGGCGGGCAGATTTTCAACATTGGCAGGTCAAAAGCAAAACTTATCAATGAAAAAGAAGCTGTCATCACCTTTAAAGATGTGGCTGGTCTCGAAGGAGCAAAAGAAGAAGTGCAGGAAGTTGTAGATTTCCTTAAAAATGCTGAAAAATACACTAAATTAGGTGGCAAAATCCCTAAAGGAGTATTGCTTGTAGGACCTCCAGGAACAGGAAAAACCCTTCTTGCAAAAGCTGTGGCAGGAGAAGCAAAAGTACCTTTCTTCTCACTTTCTGGGTCTGATTTTGTGGAAATGTTCGTGGGTGTGGGAGCTTCGCGTGTACGCGATTTATTTGCCCAAGCAAAAGCAAAATCTCCTGCAATTATATTTATTGATGAAATTGACGCCATTGGTAAAGCAAGAAGCAAAAGCAATTTCAATGCAGGAAACGACGAAAGAGAAAACACTCTTAACCAACTCCTTACAGAGATGGATGGTTTCGGAACGGATACTAATGTCATCGTGATGGCAGCTACCAACCGTGCTGATATCTTGGACAAGGCTCTTCTTAGAGCAGGGAGATTTGACAGGGAAATTTATGTAGACCTTCCTGAAGTCCACGAACGAAAAGAAATTTTTGAAGTTCATCTAAAGAAAATCAAACTCGATGATTCTGTAGATATAGAATTTTTAGCAAAACAAACTCCAGGGTTCAGTGGTGCGGATATTGCAAATTTATGTAATGAAGCCGCCCTTATAGCCGCTAGAAACAGCCATGAAAGCGTTACTAAACAAGATTTCCTAGATGCTGTGGATAGAATCATCGGTGGTTTGGAAAAGAAAAACATGGCGATAAAACCTTCCGAAAAAAGAAGAGTTGCCATCCACGAAGCAGGACACGCAACCATATCTTGGCTTACAGAACATGCCAATCCATTGTTAAAAGTGACTATCGTTCCTAGAGGGCGTTCACTAGGGGCTGCTTGGTATCTTCCTGAAGAAAGACAGCTGACCACTACAGAACAAATGCTCGATGAAATGTGTGCTACACTAGGAGGGCGTGCCGCTGAGCAGGTGGTATTCAATAATATCTCTACTGGAGCACTTTCTGACTTGGAAAAAGTAACCAAAAGGGCTCAAGCCATGGTTACCATATATGGTCTAAATGACAAAATAGGAAATATTTCTTATTATGACAGTTCTGGACAGTCTGAGTATAACTTTGGGAAACCATATTCAGAGCATACAGCGAAGACCATAGACGAAGAAATATCCAAACTTGTTGAAAACCAATATCAAAGAGCTATTAAGATTTTGACTGAAAACAAAGATAAATTAGAGGCTCTTGCAGGAAAACTCCTTGAAAAGGAAGTGATTTTCAGAGAAGATTTGGAAGAAATCTTTGGAAAGAGAGCATGGGAATCAGAAGAAAAAGAAAGCAGGTCAATAGAAAATGAGCCCGAAGAAACAATAGGAGATACAGAAAATATTTCATAAATACAACTTTTCACTTACAAAAAAACACCTTCTTAGTATAAGAAAGTGTTTTTTTGATATTTATTTTTATATTCTACAATATTTTTTATTAACTTTGTTGGAATTATAACATTCAAAGTTAGTAAGTTGAGTTTTTTTCAGAATTTAATAAATAAACTCTTCAAGGAAGAGGATCCGCAGCCTAAGCAGGGAATGCTTGTTTATGGCGACCAATTGAAACATTCTGATATTGATTACAAATTCGCCCAGCTATTTACAATGTCGGGCGGAGTGTTTAACTATTGCACTGATGAAACTGAAGCACTCGGCACTTTAAATAAGATATTAAAAGGAGAAAATATCTCATCTCTCTTCTGTTGTGATCAGGATCTGATGAAATTTTTAGATGTCACAAAAATGCATTATACCCAATGTCTAGATATTAATAATGATGCTGCGTTTCTTACATGCGAGTATCTCATTGCTTATGATGGGCGTATAATGCTGTCTCACAACAATATTCTTCATTTTAATTCTTCCAGACTTCCTGAAAAAATCATTATCATGGCAAGTATCTCACAAATTGTTGCAAACCTGAGCGAAGCCATGATGAAAATAAAACGGCGTGGAAATGTAAGAAATCTGACATCCATAAGCGGTAGCAACTCACAATTATTTAACCCAAATAAGAAAAATCCAAAACTTTTCTTACTTTTGCTGGAAGATTAATTTTAATTTATAATTTTGGACAAGAATTTACTTCAGCGTATTATTTCAGGGGCAGTGTATGGTCTGCTTATTTTTTTATGTACCACTCATTTGGGCTCTGTTTATCTTAAAGAGTTTTTTAATATTAATGTAAAACAGGAATACTTATATCTTTCCCTCATTGTCTTTCTTATTATTGTGGGAGCTTGGGAGGCTATTAGAATAATGAAATTCGGGGACAGCTGGTGGAAGTGGCTTGTCTATCCTATTGGTTTTCTTGTGTTTTATAAATTCGCTGTAAGATTTTTAAATCATGATTTTTACTTCCTGTTCAATCTTCAAGAAATTTTAGGAATACTGCTCATTGCAATCGCATCATTTACTTTATTTAAATATCCTAATGAGCTTTATCATGATAATGGAAAGCTAATTTTCATCATTATTTATGTATTTCTCTCGTTTTCTTTTGCTTTGGGAATTCCATATTTTGACTATGCTAAAGAACATCCTTTTGGTTGGGAAGTTTTCATGCTTTTTGTTTTAATCTGGAGCAGTGATAGTTTCGCCTATTTTTCAGGAAGAATGTTTGGAAAGCATAAAATGGCACCGAAAATCAGCCCTAAAAAAACTTGGGAAGGCTTCGCTGGCGGAGTAATCTGCACTTTGGTTTTAGGATTTTTTATTGAAAAATATATGCCGGAAATGAGGGGCAACTGGATTTTAGTCGGGCTGCTGGTTTCTGTAGCTGCTCCAATTGGTGATTTGGTGGAAAGCCAACTGAAAAGAACTTTCGGAGTGAAAGACAGCGGCAACATTATCCCTGGACATGGGGGAGTATTGGACAGGCTGGACAGCTTCATTATCTGTGCTCCCGTTGTATATTTGTATTTTGTTTTAGAAAAACTATTTTAATTTTTAAATTATCATTATGAAACTTCACAGAGAAGGAAAAGCTACTATTATTATAGCATTTTTAGCACTCGTTTTATTTGGCGGAGCAGCGTTTTTTTTCCTTGAAAAATACCATTGGGTTGTTACTTTGCCTTTATTTATTCTATTTGGTCTGGTACTCTGGTTCTTCCGTGTTCCTGAACGAAATATTTTGGAGCAGGTAGAGAATGTTCTTGCCCCCGTAGATGGAAAAGTAGTAATGATAAAAGAAGTGGAAGAAAACGAAATCCTAAAAACAAGATGCATCCAAGTATCCATATTCATGTCTCCGCTGAATGTACATATCTGCCGATATCCTGTAACAGGAACGGTTTTCTATAAAAAATACCACCCTGGTAAATACCTGATGGCTTGGAACGAGAAGTCTTCCACAGAGAATGAAAGAACAACAATAGCCGTAGATACGCTGACAAATCATAAAGTAGCTTTCCGCCAGATAGCCGGATATGTTGCGCGAAGAATTGTAATGTATTCCAAAGAAGGCGACCAAGCCAAAGCTGGGCATGAATTAGGATTTATAAAATTTGGCTCCAGAATGGATGTCTTCCTGCCGTTGGACACAGAGATTCTTTGTAAAATTGGGGACATTACCACTGGGGGAATAGATGTTATTGCAAAATTAAAGACAAATTAAAGG
>CAUQHD010000052.1:0-10001 GCA_963517805.1 uncultured Flavobacteriaceae bacterium
CTGCAACAGCTCCGTATACGCCTCAAATGCATCTGGATACTGGCGAAAAGCCTGTTTGATTTCTTCCGTATTTTTTATATAAAACTCCTGCGAAGCCAGTCCTCTCCTCTTTCCAAAACCTCTACCAATGGGCGTTGAGAGTTTTTCTCCATCTTTTATACAGCTTACGATATCCTGAATATCAGCATCGGATTTTTCTGTATAAAAAGTTTCGTTTTGGGCTAAAATTTTGACATCATATTTTTCTGCAAATTGGAGCAAAGTTTGGTTCACATGCTCTTCTTCGTACAGACCATGATTCTGAATCTGCACATAGAAATCCTCGCCAAATTCCTCTTTCCACCATTTGAAAAGTTCTTCCCCTTTCTGCTCCCCAAAATTCAAAATCGCATCTGGAATATCACCAGAAATCCCAGAAGTAACCGCGATAAGCCCCTCTTTATACTGCGAAATCATCTGTCTGGAAATCCGCGGAACTCCGAAATAAAACCCTTTAACAAAACCTATACTTGAAAGCTTTGCCAAGTTTTTATAACCTGTGAAATTCTTGGCCAGCAGCACCATATTTGTCCTTCTGTCTGGGTCATCTTTGGTAAACTGCTTCTGCTCGGGTCTGTCCGAGATATAAAACTCACACCCCAAAACAGGAATTATCGTTTTCTGCTGAGGTTCCGTTTCAGAAAATTCTACGCCTTCTTCTTCGGCTTTTTGTTTTTGGTCAATGTATTCTTGATGGGCTTTTTTAACCTTGGAATTATAATTTTCCACTTCGGAAATAAACTTAAAAGCCCCCATCATATTCCCCAAATCCACCATTCCCACAGCTGGGAAATTATCGGATTTGGTTTTATTTATCAAATCTTCTATGGAAGTGGTCGATTGTAAAGACGAAAAAATACTATGATTATGAAAATTAAAGTAATCCCCAATTTCTACCTCATCCGTATCCCCGAAATCTACCGTTTTTTTCTTCTTGTTAAAATCCTCTACCTGCCGTCTGATAACGATTGCAAAAGGCTTGATGGGATTAGGATGAAGATTTTGGTAGGCTTCCAGCTGCTCTTGAGAAATTTTAAGATTTTCTGCTGGGATAATGCCAATACGCATCATCTCAAAGAAAACCTGAGCCGTAGCATTCACATCGGCAGCGGCATTATGAGCTTCATCAAATTTTTTACCATAGAGTTTTTCGTAAAGTTCCTCTAATTTTGGTGATTTGTATCTTCCGTTTTTCCCTCCGCTCAGCTGACAAAAATCTGTCCCCAACTCCATAGTATCGGCAGAAGGCGTTTTTTCTAATGTGTTCTCTATTCCTTTTCGGAAAAGCTCTGCACCTACGATTTTATAGTCAAAATCTATATTGTGCCCTGCCACCACTTTGGTTTTCTTGAGTACTTCGGTGAACTCCTCCAAAACTTCCTGCAAGTCCCTTCCCTGCTCCTGCGCCATTTTAGTGGAAATCCCGTGAATTCTGGTCGCATTGAAGGGAATATCATAGCCCTCTGGCTTTATAATATAGTCCTGATTCTCTATCAGTTCGCCGTTTTCATCATGCAGCTGCCAAGCAATCTGCACCATCCTAGGCCAGTTGTCAGAATCTGATAAAGGAGCATTAAAGTTCTGCGGTAATCCTGTAGTTTCGGTGTCAAAAATGAGATACATTCAGTAAAAAAATTTGGTGTAAAAATAGAAAGAATTTTAGTATAAATTCAACTTTTGAATCAAAATAATTTTGACTTATATTTTTCTATACACTTCTTCAAAAGGAAGCCTAGTTCTATCTCCCCAAACGCCCTTTTCTTCGCGGATTCCACAGGTTACAACCATATTGATTTCTGCACCATAGGGCAGTCCGAGTAGTTTTTTCACTCTTAAACTATCAAAGCCTTCTAATGGGCATGTGTCATAGCCCTGCTCTGCCATTGCCAGCATGAAGGTCTGAGCTACCAAACCACAGCTTTTATGTACCACTATGCGCATATCCGCTTCAGAAACCTGCCTCATCATAGGGCGAAAAAGTCCAATTCCCAGCGCCGTTATTTTTCGGGCTATTCCTAAAATTCCAAAAAAACGAGAATAGATAATAGGAAGTAATTTTTCGTAATACATTCCCCACTTTTTTATGCGTTTTTCTTGTTTTTCCACTGGGCTGGTTCTCCTGATATTTTCTATTTCTAAGCGCAGCATTTCTTTTTCACGCTTACGATGCAAATCCTGCCGAGTCACGAAAACCACCATCTCCTGCGCTGTATCTGCTGAACTCTGCTCCAAACACGCAGAAGCCAATTTTTTGAGTATATCTTTGTCCGTGATATGGTACATTTCATAGAGCTGCATATTGGAACTTGTGGGTGCCAGCTGCGCCAGCCTCAAGCAATGAGCCACTTTTTCTGTATCTATCCTTTTTGTGTCGCTATAGTATCGCACAGAGCGTCTATAATTGAGAATTTGTTCTAAATTCATTGTTAAAAATTTTCGTTAAAGGTAGAAATTTTTTTAGGAAAAAATCTAATATTTTTTAATGTCCAAAAGATATTTTATTAAAAATCATTATATTTGCCGATTAAATTTTAAAAATAATTTAACAACAATGCAGGGAAAAGGACTTATTACCACTATTGCAGTCGCTCTTGGGCTTATTTGCCTTAATGAGCTCTTACCTACTTGGTATGCCAACAAAATAGAAACAGAGGCAAAAGCAGCGGCAGGAAACAACATGGAAAAGTATCAAAAGGAAATTGAAAAACTATCCAAAGACACGCTGAATCTTTATTTTACGAAATTATACTATACCAATGCCAAAGAGCGCGAAATGAAGCTCGGGCTTGACCTGAAAGGCGGAATCAATGTGCTTTTAGAAATCAACCAAAGAGATTTGGTGAATAATTTAACCAATTATTCTGCAAATCCCATCTTAATAGAGGCTTTGGATAGAACAGATAAAGTTCAGACCAGTTCTACGAATTCTTATATTGAGAATTTCTTTACTCAATTTGATGCGGTAAATAAAGAAAAGGGAGCAAACTTAAAACTCTCCAATCCAGAAATATTTGGAACACAGAATTTAAGCAGTGAAATTAAGTTCAACACTCCTGATGAAGAAGTTAAAAAAATCATTACCAATAAAATAAACACCAGTATAGGGGCTGCCTATGAGGTTATCAGAACCCGTATTGATAAAATGGGCGTTACACAGCCCAATGTACAGCAAGTTCCTGGAACAGGAAGAATCTTGGTAGAGATGCCTGGGATTAAGGATATTGACAGGGTAAAACAACTGCTTCAGACTTCTGCTAAACTTCAATTTTGGGAAGTTCAGCAAATTGACGAAGTGGCGCCTTATCTTGAAAAAATCGCTTCGGTAGTTACTGCAAAAGGCGATTCTATGGGAGTTCAGAATAATTTTAATTTTATTAAAACTCTTAATTTAAATCAAATCAGCCCTAATACCGTTGCAAATGTAAAACTATCTGATACAGCAGCGATAAACAGAATTTTAAACAGTAAAATTGCTAAGGAAAATAGACTCCCTAATATAAAATATACGGAGTTCATGTGGGCTTATAAGCCTGATTCACAGACACCTGAGCAATTATCCCTATACGCTATTAGAAGTAATATAAACAAGAAAGCACCTATTGACGGGGCTGTGGAAAGCGCCAGAGTAGATTTTGACCAGCATAGAAGAGTAGTGGTTGATATGCAGATGGATGCCAACGGAACTAAAGAATGGAAAACCCTCACAGAAAAGAATGTGGGAAGACCTATCGCGATTACGCTGGATAACCGAGTATATACAGCTCCGAATGTAAATCAGCCTATTCCTAATGGAAGCTCACAGATTACTGGGAATTTTACTCAGGAAGAGGCAGAAGATTTAGTAAATGTATTGGCCGCAGGGAAACTTCCTGCAAGTGCAAAAATCGTTCAGGCCGATGTAGTGGGGCCATCTCTCGGGGATGAGTCTATTCAGGCTGGGCTTTGGTCATTTGCTGCTGCATTCTGCATCATCATTGCTTATATTATTTTTTACTACGGCGGAGCAGGAGTTTATGCTGTTATCGCTATGATTTTCAACCTGTTTTTCCTTTTCGGAATTATGGATTCCATGGATGCCACCCTTACCCTGCCAGGGATTGCTGGTATTGTTTTAACAATGGCTATGGCTGTGGATACCAATGTAATCATCTATGAAAGGACAAAAGAACAGCTTTTTGCAGGAAAAAACATCAAACAGGCCTACACAGATGGATTTAATGATGCTTTGTCGGCAATTATAGATGGACAGCTTACTTCCATCCTTACGGCGGTTGTCCTTTATGTCTTCGGAACTGGTCCTATACAAGGATTTGCGGTAACATTGCTCATCGGTTTGATTATGACTCTTTTCACATCAGTATTATTGTCAAGGGTAATGATTTTCAGCAGATTGAACAAAGGCAAATCTCTTTCTGTATGGACACCGATGACGAAAAATTTATTCCGAAATATTTGGATAAATTTCGTTAAAAAAAGAAAAATCGCATATGTTCTTTCTGCGCTTCTTGTTGCTGTTTCCATTAGTTCTATTGCTGTTAATGGATTTAAATACGGAATAGATTTTACCGGAGGAAGAAGTTTTGTAATTAGATTTGACAAAGATATAGACACTGAAAAGGTAAAAGAAAGTCTTTCAAATGTTTTCAAAAATGATAAAGGAGAAAACAGCTCTATTGACATTAAAACTTTCGGAAATGCACAGCAATTAAAAATAACCACAGATTATAAAATTGATGATGAATCATTAGCTGCTGACCAAGAAATAGAGCAGAAACTTTACACAGGTCTGAAAAACGAACTGCCATCTCAGTTAAGTTTGGAAGAATTCAAAACAACGGATAAAAATCCAATTGGTATCGTTTCCTCTACCAAAGTAGGACCTACCGTGGCGGATGATATAAAAACAGGTGGAGCATTATCTGTAATTGCTTCATTAGTAGGTATTTTTGCCTATATTTTAATAAGATTTAGAAAATGGCAGTTTTCATTGGGAGCAATTATTGGGCTTGCGTTTGACTCCATTATCATTTTAGGTTCATTCTCATTATTTTATAATGTGATGCCGTTCAACATGGAAATCAACCAAGATTTTATTGCTGCTATCTTAACGATATTGGGTTATTCAATCAATGATACGGTAATTATCTTTGACCGAATCAGAGAATACTTAAAAGAGGGGAAATCCAGAACACTTACAGAATTATTTAATGATGCTATTTCCAGCACATTAGGAAGAACGATAAACACCTCATTTACGGTATTATTAGTTATTTTAGCGATATTTATTTTCGGTGGAGAAAACTTGAGAGGCTTCATGTTTGCCTTACTGCTTGGAATTGTTTCTGGTACTTTTTCTACCATATTCATCGCATCGCTTCTTGCCTATGATTTTCTTAAAGGAAAAGAGAAAAATGAAATTAAAGAATAGTTTATACTACAAAAAAGCACTCAAAAATTGAGTGCTTTTTTCTTTTCTAAAAATAAAACCGAGAAAATAATTCGGTCAAAATCCCGCTGAAAATCAGTCCTTGAAGCACTAGTGCTATCCGAGTTTCCTGTTCTCCGATTGGTATATAATTGATTAAGCATAAATTAAAAATAATCCCAAATATCGGAATTTTTTAAATTATAGTAGCAAAAATTAATTACCTTTGTTAGAAAGTTTTAAAATATGAGAAAAATAATCCTTATTCTCATCCTATTAATCGGGAAATTAGCGTTTACACAAGAGAAATTATATTATTTTTATACTTCTGACAGCACTTTGGTAGGTGTGAAAAATGAAAAGGGGAAAATCATCATCCCTGCTCAATTTTCGGGATTTAGAATCTATGATACAGAAAACCCTATAAATGAACCTACAATAGAGTTTTGGGGGACTTCCTTTAAAAATAAAAAATATGATAAAGATAACCCACGAATAGAGGCAGGAGAAGTCTATGATAGAAATGGAAAATTTCTATACTATCCACAGTGGTTTGATAATGGAAATGATATTTGGGAAGAAGGACTGAGACGATATGTAGAAAAAAATAAAATGGGATTTGTAGATTGGTTTGGGAAGAAAGTTCTACCTGCAAAATGGGATTTTGCAACTCAATTTAACTACGGCTATGCAATAGTCTATACAGGTGGATGGAAAAGGGAATTTGATAAAGGAGGAGAACATTGGTTTATAGCCCCTATTTCCAAAAAATCAACCTCTTATCTCATCAATAAAAAAGGAATAAAAGTGAAGCCTCTGAAAAAATCTAATAATCCAAAAGACTATTTATATGAAGGGAAATACTATCCTTACCCTTTTGTTTATAACAATATTGAACAAAAAATAGTAGATGAAATCAATCAATTAGAAATCCTAACAGAAATTAATCATCCTTTTGACAAAAAAATTATAAACCATTACGAAATTGTAAATCGTCCTAATAAATATCTGCCCTATTATGAACTAAAAAACTTCTATGGTCAAGAGAAATATAATAGCCCAAACAATAGTCTCTGGGTCAATAAAAAAGGAGAAATATTTTATAAGAACTATGATTATAAATTCATCCCTTTAAAAGAATATATAAGAAAAATACTAGAACGAATCATAGAAGACCAAAAACAAGGCTATAAAACTAAAGACTACCCTATTAATGCTGAAAAACAACTAAAAGAAATAAAAAAGATAGATTTTAAAATAAAAATGTAAGCTAAAATAAGCTTACACTTTTATTTATCATTACGCTTCACAACTTGAACAATTCATAAAATTAACAACTAATTCCTTAGAAACAGACTGCGAACGCTGATAATAAAGCGTTTTTACTCCTAATTTCCAAGCGTCTATTATCACTTTATTCACATCTTTTATCGGCATAGAAGAAGGAATATTTAGGTTTAAAGATTGCGCTTGGTCTATATACTGCTGTCTCTGTGCCGCCTGAGTTACGATTTCCAAAGGTGAAATCTCCTTAAAGGTCTTAAACACATCTTTTTCCTCTTGAGTTAGCTGGGTCATATGCTGAACAGAACCGTGGTTTAGCATAATATCTCTCCAAACATCTTCCGTATCCAATCCTTTCTCTTCCAATAACTTAGCTAAATATTTATTTTTTCTAATGAAATTTCCTTTAGCCAAACCAGCCTTATAATAATTGGACGCAAACGGCTCTATCCCTGGTGAAGTCTGCCCTAAAATAGCCGAGCTGGATGTCGTAGGAGCTATCGCCATAGTGGTTGCATTTCTAAGTCCATAACCTTTCATCAATTCTGGTTCTCCATAGATTTCAGCTAATTCCTTAGAAGCTGCTAAGGACTGCTCTTGGATTTGTTTAAACACTTTTGCATTAAACATTTTCGCTTCCATACTTTCAAAAGGAATCATATTTCGCTGTAAATAAGAATGATACCCCAAAACTCCTAATCCCAATGCTCGGTGGCGAATCGCAAAATTTCTCGCTGCCGAAAGGTAATAATTCCCTTCTGTTTTCTCAATAAATTCAGATAAAACAGCATCAAGGAAGTAAATGGCTAATTTCACCGCGTTCGTATCTTTCCATTCGTCATAAAGCTCCAAATTCATGGAAGACAAACAACAGATAAAACTTTCCTCTGCAGTAGAAGGCAGCATAATTTCAGAACAAAGATTAGAAGCATTGATAGTCAATCCTTTATCTTTATAAACTTGCGGTTTATTTCTATTTACATTATCTGTAAAGAAAATATACGGCATCCCTTTCTGTTGGCGGCTTTCCAAAACTTTAGCCCAAACTCTTCTCTTGTCCGTATCGCCTTCTATCATTTCGTGCATCCAATAGTCTGGCACGCAGACACCCATAAACAAATTCTGAATAGGGTTACCGATGTCTCGGATTTGCAAAAACTCCTCTACATCATCATGGTCAATATCTAAATATGCCGCAAAAGCCCCTCTTCTCACTCCTCCCTGAGATACCACATCCATTGCAGTATCAAATAATTTCATGAAAGAAACCGCCCCAGAAGACTTACCATTGTCCGTAACTGCCGTTCCTCTGTGTCTCAGCTCGCCGAAATATCCCGAAGTTCCGCCACCTATCTTAGTCTGCATGATAACTTCCCCCATTTTATGGGTAATTCCCTCTATGCTGTCTGGCACATGGACATTGAAACACGAAATAGGAAGCCCTCTCTGCGTTCCCATATTTGCCCATACAGGAGACGAAAAAGAAATCCATCCTTTGACAATCATTTCCTTAAAAGCCTCCTTTAATTCTGGTTTATAAAGCCTCTTCGCTGCAGCTTCAGTTATTCTATCTATTGCCCCTTCTAATGTTTCGCCTTTTAGTAAATATCCTCTATTAAGCATTTGTTCTGATTCTTCATTGAACCACCAAATGTTTGTCTTTTCTTCCATCACTTTTTCTGTTATATAAATATAGTTTTATTTTAAAATTTTCTCAAATGCTTTTCTAGCGCTACCTCGGAAATACACTTCTCCTCGGTATTTATAGCCTTCTTTTTCTATAATTTTCAGCATCGGAATATTGTCAAAATTAGTATCTATGCGGATACTCTCTATTCCCTTTTCTTTTGCTAATTTTTCAGCTTCCTGCAGGACTTTTTGCCCCAAACCTTTTCCTTTTGCTTCTTTAGAAACTGCTATTCTGTGGAGCGTAAGATAATCTCCCTGCCCTTCCCAGTTTTTTAGCTCTTCGTAAGCTGGTTCTTTGTCTAAAATAATGGCTGCATAAAGATTCACAGTGCCCTCTTCTTCAAAAACAAAACCATATCCTTTCTGAATATCATTTTGTATTGTTTCTTCATTTGGATAGCCATCCTGCCACTGGGTGCTGCCTTCGTTTTTACGAGTTTCCTTTGCAAAGGAAATTATCTCCCAAATCTGCTCAAAATCCGCCTGCTCTGCTTTTCTAAATTTCATTAGAAATCTCAAATCTTTCACAAGGTTCCAGCTCTCCTACTTTCACTTTATTGACATGGGTAAATTTTACATTTGGGTCTGCTTCCGCAAATTGTTTTGCTTTTTTTATACAATATTCTATTTTGTAACCCACTGAAATACAGACTCTATGTTCTCCCACTAATCCCATTCCCATATAGATATACTCACCCAAACGGAAGTCATCATTCAAGCTTAATTCCTTCTCTTGTTGAATTCTACTATACATGGTTTTATTTTTTTATATGTTTAAAGTTTAGAATAAATCATCCTCCGTGATGGATTTATCGTGCTTAGTATACGCTGTTGGTCTTTTCGCAAAGAAATCATCTAGTTCATTCGCGAAAACTTCTTCTTCAAACCAAAGCATCGGCTTTATTTCATCCCCTGTTATTCCAAAAGGTCTACCCAAGCCCAGCTGCACCAAAGAATCATCCAGCCTGTATCTCATATAGTTAGCCAAGTCTTTTTTGCTGAAAAACTCAAGCTCTCCATTTTCAAAAATCCAATCTAACATCTTGTCTTCCAGCTCTATATAGTTTTTCATAAAACCTTCTATCTCCTTCATTCCTCTTTCCTTCATGTCTGGATTTTCTTCAAAAATCTTTTTGATGATAAAAATCCCAGCATTAGCGTGTGTCTGCTCATCAACGGATGTCCAAGCGATGATATTTGCCACATTTTTCATATATCCCTTAAAACGAGTAAATGACAAAATAGTCGCAAATTGGCTGAACAAAGAAGCGTTTTCTATAATCAGAGTAAAAAACAAAATTCTCTCCAAAGCATTTTCTTTATTCTTAGAAAGATACTCTTTCAAAACTTGATTTCTTTCCTTGAAAATAGGAACTTCTAGCAAATTTTCAAACTCATTATTATACCCTAACACTTCCAACAATCTGGAATATGCCTCTGAATGGCGGAATTCACATTCCGCAAAAGTAGCCCCAAGTCCATTAAATTCTGGCTTCGGGAAAAGGTCGTAAAGGTCTCCCCAAAAAGTTTTTACAGAAACCTCCACTTGTGCTATTCCCAGCAA
>CAUQHD010000053.1:0-9679 GCA_963517805.1 uncultured Flavobacteriaceae bacterium
CACGAGGCAGGATTTAGAAATATTTGGCTGGAAGGCCCTGCAGAATATGTTTTTGAGGGGAAATTTAAAATTTAATCGTATGAAAAAAATCATTCTGATAATTGCCATCTTATTATTTGCCTTCGGCGGATATTTTGGTTTTAAATTTTACAAAAAATACAAAGGAGACAATGTGGCTAAATCAGGCTTTATTCTCATTCCAAGAAATGCCGATTTCGAACAAGTTTTGGACAGCATAAAACCTTATCTAAAAGATACTGAGAACTTTAAATCAATAGCTTTGGAGAAAAATTTAGATAAAAACATAAAAGCGGGAAGATACCGCATCGAAACAGGGAGCAGCAACACCAAACTGGTAAATATGATAAAAGCGGGACTCCAGACTGAAGACACTTTTAGAATAAAGGATTTTGATGATGTCTATCAGATGATTGGGCGAGTTTCCCGAAAAACAGAAAAAGATTCTTTGGATTTTGTAAAAGCATTTGATAAAATTGCTCTGTCCAAAGGGTTGGCATCGGCAGAGGATTTAAAAATTTATTTCTTCTCGGATACTTATAACTTCTACTGGACAGTGACGCCAGAGGAGTTTTTCAAAAAGTTTGAAAATGATTATAATAAATTTTGGAATGCGGAAAGACAAGCAAAAGAGAAGAAGCTTGGGCTTTCCAGAAACGAGATTTACGCTCTGGCTTCCATCGTTCAGAAAGAATCTGGAGGAAAAAAAGATGAACAAAAAACCATCGCTGGGCTGTATCTGAACCGCTACAAAAAAGGCATGAAATTACAATCTGACCCTACCGTAATCTACGCCATAAACAAAGAACATAATTTTTCTAAAAATATTAAAAGAATTTATCATAAAGACCTTAGACATCCTTCGCCTTACAATACTTACGCCAATGCTGGAATTCCGCCAGGACCTATCTGTATGGTTAATAAAAGCTCTATTGATAATGTCCTTGATGCAGAAAACAATGACTTTATTTTTATGTGCGCAGACCCAGAAAGACTTGATTATCACAAATTTACCAACTCCGATATAGAACATGCCAAAAATGCAAAAGCCTACCATGAATGGCTCAATAAAAATAAAATAAAGTAAAAAAATTTCACTTTTTTATTTAACCTTTTATGATTTTTATCATCTAAAAGAATATTAATGATAAAAAGGGTTTTATGTTACATACTGAAATAACAAGAATTTTTGGAAAGAAAACCATAGGTTTGACCTTCTTTTTGGGAGCGGCAGTAATGATGAACGCCCAAGAAAAACAAAGCATTAAAGGAGTAATTACTGACCAAAATGGTGCAATCGTACCTTATGCTTCCATAGAATTTAATAATAAAACTAATGCTGCCCTCAGTGATGCCTCAATGACGGATGACAGCGGTAGTTTTGCACTAAATTTGGCGAATGGGACTTATCAAGTCGTAATCGATGCAGTTAATTTCAAAAGCAAAACCTACGAAATAGAAATCAAAGGTGCTTCTAACCTTGGAAATATTGTCCTAGAACCAGAAACTAGTAAAACTGCAAATAACTCAAAATCAAGTAATAGCGAAAAACAAATCGCTGAAGTAGTCATCACAGCGAAAAGTTCTACGCCTTATAAAGTGGAACTTGACAAAAAAACCTACAATGTAGGACAGGATATCTCCTCAAAAGGAGGAACTCTGCATGATGTTCTGAACAATGTCCCTTCGGTAAGCGTGGAGACTGACGGCTCCGTGTCTATGAGAGGAAATTCTAATGTGAAATTCCTTATCAATGGGAAGCCTTCTTCTGTGCTGGGAATTACCGATGATATCAGCGCTGCACTGAAAAGTATCCCTGCCGACCAGATTGACAGAATAGAAATCATTTCTAACCCTTCTTCAAAATTCGAAGCTGAAGGAACGGCTGGTATTCTCAACATCATTCTGAAAAAAACTTCTTCGCTGGGCTTTAATGGGTCGGTGAATGGAAGCCTTGGCTATAATCCTGCTACAAGACTGAATACTAATCTTTCTTGGAACTATGGAAAATGGACTTGGTTTGTGAATGGTGGCGGCGGATATATGAAAAATAAATCCAACAGCTATTCTGATATTTTCTATAAAAATACAGGAGAAAGCCTCACTACCAGCAGCGAAAATAAACCTGAAATGAAAAACTACAATTTCAACACAGGTTTCACTTACAGCCTTACAGACAAAACTTCGGTAAATGCTTCATTCTCTGCCAATAGAATGCTGATGGATGGTTTCAGCCTTCAGCAGAATACCTCTTCTCTCACAGGAAGCACATACAGAAAATCTGATGGACTGGATGAAAATAACAGTATACAAGTAGATGCAGGAATAGAGCATAAATTCAATAACAAAGGGCATATGCTAGAGCTGAGTGGTAGCTTTCAGAATACGAGCAACAACTCAGAAAGTAATATTTTTGATAATAGAAACACCTCCCACACTCTTTATCAATACCTTAATGTCGCTGATTTTTCTAGAAAAACTTGGATAGGAAAACTAGACTACGAGCTGCCTATTGGCGAAAACTCTAAAATAGAAGCGGGTGCTAGATATGACTATAATAATAACGATATCAATAACTCTTACCAAGGACTTTCGGGAGGAAATTTCATCACATTTGATGATGTGACAGGAAAGAATAACTACACAGAACAGCTTTTGGCTTTCTATGCTCAGTTCAAAAGTAAAATCGGAAAATTCGGATATCAGCTTGGTGTAAGAAATGAAAATATCAATATTGATATTGAAGCAAATAACAACCTTACTGGACTTTCTACAAAAAGCAAAAAATACAATGAGTTTTTCCCTTCCGTGTTTTTAAGCTATGATATCACGGAAAAGAGCCAGTTCTCACTAAATTATTCGAGAAGAATCAAAAGACCTAAGTCTTGGGAAATCATCCCTGTGATGAGAATCAGTGGTGACCCAAATAGATTTATGGGAAATTCTGACCTGAATCCATCTTTTGTTAATTCATTTGAGTTCAGTTACAATTATTCCAGAGCTAAATGGAATATCAACCCTACACTCTATTACCAAAGAACCACAGATGACATCAGCTCCATCACAGAAGAGCAGACCTACACCAATCCTATCACAGGACAGCCGACAGAGTACATCCTTTCCAGACCTTTTAACCTAGGAACAGAAGATAGATACGGGCTAGACCTTAGCTACAGCGTAAGTCCTACAAGCTGGTTTAGAGTGTATGGTAATGTCAATCTTTACCGATACAAGAGTGAGATGACTTATAACAACTCTACGATTGTAAACGAAGGAAACAACCTAAAAGCTAAACTTACCTCAGCTTTTAAAATCAATAAAACCACGAATTTACAGCTTCAGGGAGATTTCCGTGGCGGACATAGAGATTATAATACAGAGAAAAAGAATACCTATGCTCTTAACATTGGTATCAGCAAGAATATCTGGAATAATACAGGAACTATCAGTTTCAGCGTTCAAGATGTTTTCAACTCAAGAAAAATGAGAACTTACACAGATTCAGATACTTTCACGAGATATAATGAAATGCAGATGATGCCGAGACAGTTCTTGCTTTCGTTCTCTTACAGATTCAAAAGTGGAAATGCAAAAGAACAAAAGCCTCAAAAACAACTACCAAAAGAACAAAACGATAATGACAGCAGCGAAATGGCTTTCTAAAATGTTTGGCACATTTTTTGAATCATGTAAATTGATTTTAATTTAAATTTTTATTAACAATTATGAAAAAAATGATTTTTCCTGTTCTATTAGCAGGACTTTTCGCAGTGAGTTGTTCTAAAAAAGAAGAAACTAAAGCTGAGGCTCCACAAGCAGCAGAAACAGAGGCTGTTCAGCAACCCGCTGAAGAAGCTGCTCCTAAAAAACACATAGGAGTATTCTCTGGAAAAGTGCCATGTGCAGACTGCCCTGGTATTGAAACGAAATTAACTCTCAATGAAGATGGTTCTTTCGTTTTAGAAGAAACTTATTTAGAAAAGAAAGATGGAAACTTTACAGCTAAAGGTTCTTATGAAGTAAGCGAAGATGGTTCTTTCGTTACTATAAAAGAAGAAGGTGCTAAGCCAGAGGACAAGCCAAGAGTTTTCCTAATCACTGAAGATGCTGCTTACCTTGTTGAAAAAGTAGGAGACCAAACTACAAAACCAGAATACAAACTGGAAAAAGGTAAATAAGGCAAATACTAATTGAACAACAGAAGAATCGGAGAAGAATTTTTCCGATTCTTCTTATTATTTAGCATTTTATGCATCTTTTGATTTTTTTGATAAAATAAATTGTAACCTTTTCACAAAATAGTTCGTATAATAAAAACGAACAGTAAAAGTTTAAAAATAAAAAAATGAGACAACTGAAAATCACCAAGCAGGTTACCAACAGAGAAACCGCTTCATTGGATAAATACCTCCAAGAAATAGGAAGAGTGGAACTAATTACTGCTGATGAGGAAGTTATTCTGGCTCAGCGTATAAGAGCTGGTGACAAAGCAGCTTTGGAAAAACTCATCAAAGCCAATTTAAGATTCGTGGTTTCTGTTTCTAAACAATATCAAAACCAAGGACTTTCACTTCCAGATTTAATAAACGAAGGAAATTTAGGGCTGATGAAAGCCGCTAAAAGATATGATGAAACCAGAGGATTTAAATTCATTTCTTACGCTGTATGGTGGATTAGACAGTCTATTCTTCAAGCTTTGGCTGAGCAGTCTAGAATCGTAAGGCTTCCTTTAAATAAAATAGGCTCTATCAATAAAATCAACAAAGCCTATGCAGAATTGGAACAAATCAACGAAAGACCGCCATCTCCAGAGGAACTTGCTGAAGTATTGGACATGAGCGAAGAGGACATCAAAGAATCCATGAAAAACTCTGGAAGACACCTATCTATGGATGCTCCACTAGTAGAAGGAGAAGATTCCAACCTTTATGATGTATTGCGTTCTGGTGAGTCCCCAAGTCCTGATAAAGAACTGATGCTGGAATCTCTACAAATAGAAATAGAGAGAGCATTGCAGACCCTCACGCCGAGAGAAGCTGATTTAGTAAGGCTTTATTTTGGGTTAAATGGCAAACACCCTATGACTTTGGAGGAAATAGGCGAGACTTTTGATTTAACGAGAGAAAGAGTTCGACAAATCAAAGAAAAAGCCATTAAAAGACTGAAACACAACAGCAGAAGTAAAATTTTAAAATCTTATTTAGGAAAATAAAAAAATCTCCGAAAATTTTCGGAGATTTTTTTATTAACTCAGACCGCTGATATTTCCTTGCGCATCTATGGTCATTCCCTCTGCCATAGGAACTTCTGGAAGCCCTGGCATACGCATAATATCACCCAAAATAGGAATCACGAAACCTGCTCCTGCTGCGAACTCAAAGCCTCTCACTGTGACATCAAAGCCTGTAGGTCTTCCTATTTTTTTCTCATCATCACTTAGTGATTTCTGGGTTTTTGCTATACATACAGGCAGTTTATCAAAGCCGAGATCTTTTATAATTTTAAGATCTGCTTTTGCTTTCGGTGAATAGACCACGCCTTCCGCTCCGTATATTTTCTTTGCTACCGCCTCTATTTTAGCTTCGATACTTTCTTCTAATGGATACAGAAATTTGAAATCAGACTGCTGCTCTGTCGCTTCCACTACCGTTTTAGCCAAATCTCTCATTCCCTCTCCGCCGTGCATAAATTCATCCGCCAAAACAGCATGAACTCCCAGTTTAGCGCATTCATCTTTCAAAAACTTGATTTCTTCCTCTGAATCCGTAGCAAAATGGTTAATCGCTACCACAGGCTGAAAACCGTAATTCTGTGCGTTTTCTATATGCTTACAAAGATTTCCGAAACCTTTTTTCAGGTATTCTAAATTCGGACTTCCGTACTCATCTTTTTTCGCTCCACCATGGTATCTCAGCGCCCTGATAGTCGCTACTATCACATACGCATCAGGTTTTAATCCTGCATATCTGCATTTTATATCAATGAACTTTTCTGCGCCCAAATCTCCACCAAAACCAGCTTCCGTAACGACATAATCACCAAGAGAAAGTCCCATTTTAGTAGCGATAATGGTATTTGTCCCTTGTGCAATATTCGCAAAAGGACCGCCGTGAAGAATGGCAGGATTTCCCTCCAAAGTCTGAACCAAATTAGGTTTAATGGCATCTTTCAGCAGGATTGCCATTGCGTTTTCTGCCTTTAAATCTCTTGCAAAAATAGGCTTTTTATCATAGGTATAGCCCACAAAGATATTTCCTAAACGCTGTTTCAGGTCTTCAAAATCTTGGCTCAGACAGAGAATTGCCATCACCTCGGATGCAGGTGTGATATTGAACCCTTCTTCCCTTACCACACCGTTTTTATCGCCCATTCCTATGACTATCTGGCGTAGAGCTCGGTCGTTCATATCCATCACTCGCTTCCAGACGATGGTTTTGGGGTCTATGTTTAGATTGTGTTTTTTACTTTGTAAATTATTGTCTATCAATGCAGAAAGAAGATTATTTGCCTTTTCCACTGCCGAAAAATCCCCTGTAAAATGCAGGTTTATATCCACCATTGGGATAACTTGGGCATATCCTCCCCCCGCTGCACCGCCTTTGCTCCCAAAAACAGGCCCTAAACTAGGCTCACGAAGCACCAAAACAGCTTTTTTACCGATTTTATTCAGTCCATCACAAAGTCCCACAGATACGGTGGTTTTCCCCTCTCCTGCCGGCGTGGGATTGATAGCTGTTACCAAAATCAATTTTGATTTTTTAATTTTTTCTTCATTGATGTATTTTAGAGGAATTTTGGCTTTATATCTACCGTAATATTCCAAATCTTCCTCCTCAATAGCAATTTTTTCTGCAATTTCTCTAATGGGTCTGATGTCTGCGCTTTGTGCAATTTCAATATCTGTTGGAAATTTCATGTTTATTGTTTTTATTAAATGTTTTTATTTAAAAAAAATTCCCACCATTACAGCGGGAATTTTTCTCGCCAAAGATTATTTTTCTTCGTTGGCGTTATCTTGTTTTGTTTTATCCTCTTTCTTTTCTGGCTTTGGAGGTTTTGGTAAAAGAACTTTTCTAGAAAGTCTCATTTTCTTTCTGTCATCATAACCCATGAATTTCACTTCTACCTCATCACCTTCTTTATATGGTACTTTTTCTGTTCTTTCCCATGCTATTTCAGAGATATGAAGAAGTCCTTCTGTTCCTTTAGCCAATTGGATAAATGCTCCAAACTCCATTACTTTAACGACTTTACCTTTATAAACTTCGCCAATCACAGGCACGAAAGTAATCTCGTTAATCTGAGCCACTGCCGCATTTATTTTTTCTCTATCCGTTCCAGAAATCTCTATATGTCCTATTTCTCCTTTTTCCTCTATCGTGATTACAGTATCTGTATCTTTCTGCATTTGCTGGATAATCTTACCACCAGGCCCGATTACCGCACCGATGAAATCTTTCGGGATTTCCATCATCACAAGTTTTGGAGCGTGAGGTTTCACATCTGCATTTGGCTTATCTATAGTCTTCAGCATTTCGCCTAAAATGTGCATTCTACCGTCTCTTGCCTGCATTAGGGCTTTTTCCATAATATCCATAGTAAGTCCTTGGATTTTGATATCCATCTGACAAGCCGTGATTCCTTCTGCTGTTCCTGTTACCTTAAAGTCCATATCTCCAAGGTGGTCTTCATCTCCTAAAATATCAGAAAGCACTGTCCATTTTCCAGATTCTTTATCCGTAATTAGTCCCATTGCAATTCCTGAAACAGGTTTTTTCATCTGAATACCAGCATCCATAAGAGCCATTGTTCCAGCACAAACCGTTGCCATAGAAGAAGAACCATTAGATTCCAAAATATCTGAAACCACTCTGATTGTATATGGTGTTTCCTCTGGAATCATTACTTTTAAAGCTCTCTGAGCCAAGTTCCCATGTCCTATCTCTCTTCTAGAAGTTCCTCTCAATGGTCTGGCTTCCCCTGTAGAGAACGGAGGAAAATTATAGTGAAGGAAGAATCTCTCATCATGCTGAGAAATTACAGAATCTATTCTGTTCGCATCCAATAGAGAACCCAATGTTACCGTGGTCAAAGACTGAGTTTCTCCCCTTGTAAAGATAGAAGAACCATGAGCTGCTGGAAGGTAATCCACCTCACACCAGATAGGTCTAATCTGCTGATTATTTCTACCATCTAGACGGATATTTTCATTTAAAATCAACTGACGAACCGCCTCTTTCTGCACATCATGGAAGTAAGTTTTTGCTAAAACCTCTTTTTCTTCCAATTCTTCTTCTGTATATTTTTCTAAAAACTCATCTACCACCGCGCTGAATTTATCACTTCTTTCGTGCTTTGCAGATGGGTCTTTTGCTATATCATAATATCTTTGGTAAGCATAATCCCAGATTTCCTTTCTCAACTCTTCATCATGAGTTTCGTGGCAGTATTCTCTCTTCGTTTGAGCTTTTTCTATTCTTGCCACCAATCTCTCCTGAGCTTCTATCTGGATTTTAATTTCTTCATGAGCGAAAGAAATAGCTTCTATCATTTCCTGTTCGGTGATTTCATCCATTTCCCCTTCTACCATTACGATTGAGTCTTTAGAAGCTCCTACCATAATGTCCAGTTCCACTCCACTTTGTAGAGTTTCCCAACTTGGATTAATGCTCAAAACTCCATCTTTCTTAATCACTCTAACCTCTGAGAAAGGTCCATTAAAAGGTATATCTGTAATAGCCACCGCTGCTGAAGCTGCTAGTCCTGCCAAAGAATCTGGCATCACTTTTCCATCGTAGGAAATTAGTGAAATCATTACCTGTACTTCCGCGTGGAAATCCTCCGGGAAAAGCGGACGCATTACTCTATCCACTAGTCTCATTGTCAATACTTCATCATCAGAAGGCTTAGATTCTCTTCTGAAAAAGTTCCCAGGAATACGCCCTGCTGCGGAAAATTTTTCTCTATAATCTACTGTCAAAGGCAGGAAATCCACTCCTGGGTTCGCATCTTTTGCGGCTACCACAGTTGCTAAAAGCATAGTTCCGCCCATTTTTACCACTACTGCACCATCAGCTTGTTTTGCTAATTTACCAGTTTCTATGGTAACTTCTCTACCGTCTTTCAATACGATAGTTTCTGTAATTGCTTGAGGTTTATTACTCATAAAATTTAATTTTTACTCCGAAATTTCTACTTTCGGACACCTGCGCCACTTCTTTCGGCAGGCATATTGTTAATACTCTATTAATTTTCGCATGCAAAGGTAAGTTTTTTTGAGGGAAAATTTACCATTTTATTAAAAAATTAAAAAAGCAACCCAAAATACTGAGTTGCTTTTTTATGTTATCTGAATTATTATTTTCTAATTCCAAGCTCTGCAATGATAGCTCTATATCTGTTGATATCTTTCTTTTTAAGATAATCCAGAAGTCTTTTTCTCTTACCTACCAATTTTACTAGTGATCTCTCAGTAGCATAATCTTTGTGGTTAGATTTCAAGTGTTGAGATAAATGATTAATTCTAAATGTGAAAAGAGCGATTTGCCCTTCAGCACTTCCTGTGTCCTGTGCAGATTTTCCATGTTTTGCGAAAAGTTCTGCTTTTACTTCTTTTGTTAGATACATTCCAATATTATTTAAATGATTATTATGTATGAGG
>CAUQHD010000054.1:0-9588 GCA_963517805.1 uncultured Flavobacteriaceae bacterium
CAGCAGACCAAATCCCAAACCAGAACCAGTTTTCCATGCTCATTCCTGTCATAAGGTAAAGGCAGGAACTCAGCCCAAGTAGAGGAATCAGGGATAATTTTTTGACAAAGGCTAAAATAGAAAGCCCTATATTCAGCAAAATATAAATGAAAATAGCAAATCTGAATTCTCCCTCTTTCTCATCGCTGAAATCCATCATGTTTTCAAAAAACGAAGGATACAAAAGATAAATAAAAGAAATGCCTCCGATGAACAGCAGTGGAAAAATCCATTGCCCATTGATATAAGGAAGGTGAAAATGCCCTTTTATTTTCTCTTTTGGTGGGAGTAGTAAAACTCCGCCACACACCAAAACGAAGGCAAAAATAGTCCCTATACTCGTGAAATCTAGTATGAAAGATTTGTCAGTAAATAGGATAGGGACACCTACCACAAATCCTGTAACTATCGTAGCAAATGACGGCGTTCTGTTCTTCTTGTGAATCTGCTGGAATTTCTTTGGAATCAGTCCATCACGGCTCATGGCATACCATATTCTCGGCTGTCCCATCTGAAAAACCAATAAAACAGTAGTAATGGACACGATGGCAACCACTTCTATGATAAATTCCATCAGCGGAAGATTGATATTTTCAGCCTTAAAGACAAAAGAAAGCGGGTCTCCTATGCCTTCGAATTTTCTATAATCCACCAGCCCTGTGAGGGTCATAGTCAGCGCGATATAAATAGCCGTGCAGAGAAATATAGAAATAATCATTCCTTTGGGAAGGTCTTTCTGTGGGTCTTTGGTTTCTTCGGAAAGCACGCTCAGTGCATCAAAACCGATATAAGCAAAGAAAACACCGCTGATGGCAGACATTATCCCTGTGAAACCATTGGGAAGGAATGATTTTTCGCCTGTTGCCGTGTCTATGGGCATCCAGTTATCAGCATTGATATAGAAAACACCAATGGCGATGACCAGCACTATCGCAAGTAGTTTGATTAAAACAAAAAGATTATTAAAATTCTTACTTTCCTTCACGCCGATGTAGCAAATCCAAGTGATAAGGGCATTTATCAATAGGGCAGGGAGGTCAAAAATTACCCTCAAAGAACCCAAGCGAGGAGCGTTCTCCCAAGCGGAAATCAGCTCTAAATTTTGAGAGCCGTTTTTCACTGCTTTTTCGGCTTCTGTATAGCTGCACGAGAGGTATTCGGGTATGTGCAGTCCCAAATTATCAAGCAATGAAGTGAAATAATCCGACCACGAAAAAGCCACATAAATATTCCCAAAACTATATTCCATAATCAGCATCCAGCCGATAATCCATGCTGCCAGCTCCCCAAAAGTAGCGTATGCGTAGGTATATGCACTCCCTGCCGTAGGAATTCTACTGGCAAACTCCGCATAGCAGAGAGCCGTAAAACAGCACGAAACGCCACAAATGATATACAATAAAATGACCCCAGGGCCGCCTTTATAAATGGCTTCCCCCAGACTGCTGAAACTCCCAGCACCGATGATGGCCGCTATTCCAAAAAACACGATATCCCTAGTGGTTAGGACTCTTACGAGGTGATTAGAGTTTTGGTTATCGGAATAATTTTTCTTTTTAAAAAGCTGTTTCATTAGCAAAATTCCGTTGAAAAATGAGAGCAAAATTACAGAAAATTAATAATAAAAACACTAAATTTATGCGAGTGGGAGGAGGAATAGGTTTTATTGGCACAGGAGTTTATCATCGGACAAACTTATTTGAACGCTACAAAAGCGGAGTATTTAAGACATTGTTTTAGGTTAAAAGTTCCTGTTCTATCTTGTAAAGAAATAAGTCCGTGTTAAATTATTGTTTAACACGGACTTATATTTATTTTAAAATTATACCTGAGTATTATCAGGTTTAATCTCGTGAGCCTCAACTTCTACTACTCCACGCTTAACCTTGCCTTCATAAGTGACAAAATAAATGCCCTTGTTCGGTGTCCATTCCATACAGAAAAGCTCCGATGGATTGTTAAAACCATTTCGTTTGATGTGATACAAAGCCCATTCCTTTGATTTTTCACTTCCTGCAAGACCACTCTCTACAAATTCTCCATTGTTTACAATTAAAAAAGAATCTGCTGCTTTTCCTGTAGGAAGAACTGTAACTGCACCATTTGTTTCGAATAATACATCTTCAACATCAAACATAGAGAAAATACCCTTTTGTCTTAACAACATACGAAATTGTTCCATCTCGAGGCTATTTCTTTTGAAGTTTCCAAAGTTTATAATTCCTTTTTTAACAAGGAAATCACTCTTTCCCTTAATAAGATGTCTCATATATGCAGAACGCATCGCAAAACGAACGAGCATATTGAAGCCAGTCCACACAATCAAGGCAAATATAATATGCAACATTGACATATCTGGATTATACAATACACCACCGACTAATGCACCAATAACGAAAGCGCTTACGGTGTCAAGGGGAGTTATTTGTGCCATCTGCGCTTTACCTGTGATTCGCAGAAAAGCCAAAATTCCTATCATGCCCGTAACTAGTTTTAGAGTGATACTTATATAGGGCTGTAATGATTCTATCATAAAATACTTTACTTTTAATAATTATATCGCGAAATTACAATTATTTCTTATTCCAGTAATAAATTTTTATGGGAAATACAGCATCAGATTATATATTTAGTCTTTCTGCGGTCACAAATAACCAAATCCAAACGCTCCTAAAAATATTTTAAACAACAAAAAACAAAGTTTTAAACAAAGAAGAAAAACCATCTATCGGAAAATAAAAACTCCGATAGATGGTTTTTAACAATTATGAGAAATTAGGTTTATTTTACATTTCCTTTTATATAGATAGTTGTTCTTCCTTTTTTAGGGTCATTAGAATAAACTTCTATGCCTTTATGGAAAGCCCCTTTTATGCTGGTGTCATAGCCCACTTCTATGGTTCCTGTTTTTCCTGGCTGTACAGGTGTTTTGTCCCATTTTGGGACTGTGCATCCGCAGCTTGGTTTTACATTTGATAAAATTAAAGGTTTGTCACCAGTATTTTTGAAAGTGAAAGTGCGGTATCCATTAGAATTGGCTTCTATTGAGCCGTATTCTATTGTAGTTTTTTCAAATGAAATAGTCTGTGCAGACATAAATCCTCCTATACTGAAAAGGAATAATCCTCCAATTAATTTTTTCATAAAATTTTACTTTTTTAATTAAATACTAAATTTACTAACAAATATTGAGCCAATATTTTGGATGTTATTGGGAAACCCTAATGATTTGTTTTTCAATGTATTTTATTTTTTCTTGCTCGTAAGTGGAGTCAAAAGGTTTCATCACTTCAAAGAGGTAATGGTACAAAGGCACTATCTTTATTTGTACATTTTGAGCCTCATTATAGGCTTTTCCTCTTCCCATTGCTTCTAAATTTTTGATTAAATTATCAAATCTTTTATCAACAACATTGATGGATTCTACCAAATATTGATAAGCCTTGTCTTTTTCGCCCATTTTTTGATAAGCACTTACCACGGAATTTACAACCATGGAGTAGAGCCGTGCTTGAGTCATTTTCTGTTTTGTTACAAACTGCTGTTCGTATGGCGAAAGCCCTGTATAATAGTCGTATTCTTTGAGAATGTCTTTTTTCAGTTTTTCGGCTAAATTCAGACCTTTTTGCTCTTCACCAGCCATGATGTAGCCTGTCACAATGGCACTTAGCGACCTTGCGTCATTGTATTTCTTTGATGGAATTTCTTTTTCTGCTAAATTTAGCAATTCCAAGGCTTTCTTTTTTTGCCCTTTTAAGGAAAGAGCTTCGGCGGCTCTTCCAGCACTTATGCGGTAGCTGATGATATTAGAAGTGCAGGTTTCATCAAAATGTACATTCAAATCTTTGAAATTCCCCCAGCGGAAATTTTTCACGATGTTGTAAAGCCCCTCGGCGTCCACTCGGCCTAAATCTCCTTCCGCATTTTCAGGAGTTTTGATAGGAACTAAACGATAGTTGAATCCATCAAACTGCAGATAATTAGTTAGATAAAAAGAATTTTCTTCAGAATAAATCCCGCCCGAAGAAAAACTTATCGGTCTTTTCCAATCAAAATTGGCCAACATATCCATGATGATCAGGTTGTTTTTATAGAGGTAGGATTTATCATAATTGATAATAATTTCCTTTTCAGCCAAAGGAACATCCTGCTCTTTGATAATCCCTGCTTTTACTGCATTTGCCGTATTTACAGGAAGGACAAATTTATTTACAGGGAGAAAGTTAAACTTCTCGTATTGTTCTTCACCGAAGAGCATTTTTAGAATAGTATTCTTGTCTTCTGATTTATTGCGGAGAAACTGCATCGCTTCTTTCAAGGTGATGGTCTCTTGGGTAAGATATTTTCGGAAAGAAGCCAGTTCTGTTTCTGGGATTCCGTTTTCTTTCATGTTGTTAAAGATATTTTCCCAGTGTTCCTTGTCCATCAGATAGATTTGGTCATTCGTTCCATCGCGGTATTCTTCGTGGCTCAGCTCCGAAGGTATAGGCATTGATTGGTATGTTCTCCTTTTCGCTTGGTCTATATTCCAAGAAGTAATGAGGAGTTCATAGTTAATCACTTTGACATCATCTCTGAAATTTTCTGTCTCTTGGATAGCCCAAGTAGGATAGGTGTCATTGTCTCCATAAACGATAAGGATACTCTGCTCTGGCAGTGATTTTAGAGCAGAATAAGCGTAGTCGTAAGCGGTATGACGCCCACTTCGGTTGTGTGGTGTATAGTTCTGGAAGCCCATCATTAGAGGAATTCCAAGAAGAATGCTCCCCGTAGCGATATTATAAGAATTCTTTTTTATTTTATTTTGAGAAAAACCGAAAATCCCTGCCACGCCTAGACCTATCCATATTGCGAAAACATAGAACGAGCCGACCATGGCGTAGTCTCTTTCCCTTGGTTCAAAAGGTTTTACGCCTGTGTAGAAAATAATTCCTACGCTCATCAGCAGAAATATAGAAAGCAAGGCATAAAACCTTCCAAAATCTTTACTTAATTGATAGATAAAACCAATAATTCCAAGGATAAAAGGAAGGAAGAAAAAATATACGGTACTTTCATCTTTGTATTTTTCAGGAATGTTTTCTTGGTCTCCCAGCATCATATTGTCAATGGCAGGAATTCCGCTTATCCAGTTTCCATTGGTTTTTTCCATGTGTCCTTCCAGGTCGTTTTGTCTTCCTACGAAATTCCACATCAGATAACGAGCGAAATAATATCCATTTTGAAAATCAAGGAAATAATGAAGGTTTTGTGCCAGAGTAGGCTTTTTGATTTTAATTAAATCATAGCTTTTTACATCAAGATAATCTTTCGCAGTGATGGTTCCATTTTCATATTGTGATTTCAATTTCTCAAAAAATTCGTGGGCATAAGGGTTGTCAGCCGCCTCTTTATTATCATAATTAAACTCAAAATCAGGAGCGCCATACATGGAAATGTAGTTTGACATTACCGTATTGTCGTGATTAAACATTCTTGGCAAAATACTGATATGCTCCTTGCTATAGACATAGCGGCGGCGTTCATCTACTTTGTCATACTTTCCTGTTTTTTCGTTTTTCTCGTATACATCGCCTGTTTTTATGGATTTGTAGCTGCCGTCATCGTTTCTTTCTATTCCGTGCGGATCTAGATGAGCGGTGTAGTTTTGTCCATATATAGTAGGCCAATCGCCATATTGCTCACGGTTGTAGTAGTCCAGCATACCAATGGCAGTATCAGGATTGTTCAGATTCATAGGAGGATTGGCATTGGCTCTGATAGGAATCATCATCCAGCACGAAAACCCAATAATCATATAAACTACTGATAATGCGATGGTTTGGTATAAATGGTTTTTGGTTTTTCTTGTGTATCGGATAATGTAATAACAAAAAGCAACCAAAATAATAAACGCAATAATAGTCCCCGAATGGAATGGCAGACCGATACTATTCACAAAGAAAATTTCACTCTTTCCGAAAAGCCTCATTACAATAGGGAAAATTCCTTTAAAAACAAATGCTAAAACTCCAAGCGTGATGAAATTAGCAATGATAAAGTTTTTCCAAGTGAATTTGTAATTTCTTGCATAATAGATGAAACACACCGCAGGAACCGCCAGCATTACCATCATATGGACACCCACAGAAAGCCCCACGATGAAGAAAATCAGGATTATCCATCTCTGGCTGTCGCTGTCATGGTATTCGTTTTCCCATTTTGTAATCAGCCAGACTACAAGCGCGATGAACATAGACGCCATAGAATACACCTCGCCCTCCACAGCAGAATACCAAAAAGTATCCGAAAAAGTAAACGCCAGCGAGCCTATAACTCCCGAAAACAGCACAGAAATCATTTCTGCTGAGCTGAGCTCTTCCATTTCTTTATTTAAAATTCTGCGGACTAAATGCGTGATTGTCCAAAAAAGAAACAAAATCGTAAATGCACTGAATAGAGTAGACATAGCGTTGATAATCAGTGAGTAATAAGCCTCATTCCCAAAGCTCAAAATAGCTGCCACAGCGCCTACCAGCTGGAACAATGCCGCTCCTGGTGCGTGGGTAACTTCTAATTTTACAGCGGATGAGATATATTCACCCGTGTCCCAAAAGCTGAATTTATGCTCTATAGTAGATAGATAGGTAACCAAAGCAATCCCAAAAACTGCCCAGCCTAATATGTTATTCCATTTTTTAAATGTCCAGTTTTTCATTAATAAAAATAATTTGTCGCGAAATTAAGATTTTTTGATAAAAGAAATCCAATTTTTAGCCTAAAATTATGATTTTTTAAATATTTCTTGATGAGGAAAAATGTTTTTTTAGAATTATTTTAAATAAAAATTTGGTTTGTATATTTAAAAGTATTAGTTTTGCCTAACATTTATTTCTAATTAAATCTAATTATATTATGAAAAATTATAAACTTTTTCCATTATCAGCCCTGTTTTTCATGGGTTTGATGAATGCACAAGATGTAAAACAAGATTCCCTTCACAAGGATAAAAATGTAGATGAAGTGATTATCACAGGAACGCTGAAACCTATCAGTAAGTCCAAAAGTCCCGTTCCAGTGGAAATTTACACCAAGAAATTTTTTGAAAAAAATCCGACTTCTAACCTTTTAGAATCGATTTCTATGGTTAATGGGATTCGTTCGCAGATTAACTGTTCGGTTTGTAATACGGGAGACATCCATATCAATGGGCTGGAAGGGCCTTACTCGCTGATTCTCATCGATGGAATGCCGATAGTGAGTTCCCTTTCCACGGTCTATGGGCTGAGTGGAATCCCGAATTCTATGATAGAGCGAATAGAAATCGTGAAAGGTCCTGCATCCTCTGTATATGGGACAGAAGCGATGGGAGGAACTATCAATATCATCACTAAAAACGCTTTGACTGCACCGAAGTTTGCTTCGGATTTTAGCACGACTTCTTGGGGCGAGCAGAATATGGATTTGGCTACGAAATTCAATATTGGTAAGAAAGCAGCGTCTATCTTGAGCGTGAATTATTTTAATTTTACGAATAGAATTGACAAGAATAATGATGGCTTCATGGATACCACGCTTCAAGACCGAGTTTCTGTGTTTAACAAGTGGAATTTTAAGCGAAAAGACAATAGAATGGCTTCCTTTATGGCAAGATACCTTTATGAAGACCGATTGGGAGGGCAGCTCCAGTGGCAGAAACAGCATAGAGGCGGCGATGAAGTCTATGGCGAAAGTATCTATACCAACCGCTTTGAGGCGATAGGGCTTTATCAGCTTCCTACGGTGGAGCAGTTGTTTTTACAGCTTTCGTTTAATTATCATAATCAGGACTCTAGATACGGAACAGAAGCCTTTGATGCGACACAGCGCACGAGTTTTGGGCAGTTTTATTGGAATAAAAATCTCGGAAAGCATGACTTGATAGCAGGAGCTACTTTGCGCCATAACTACTACGATGACAGTACGATAGGAACGCAAAACACAGACGGAACGAATAACCCGACCAGCGACTGGCTTCCAGGGCTTTTCGTGCAAGACCAATGGACTTTTAATGACAAACACTCACTTTTGCTGGGGTACAGATTAGACCACAGTAAAAATCATGGATTTATTCATTCTCCGAGGCTGGCTTATAAGCTGAGCCCAAGCCCTGCGACCAGCATTAGAGCGAGTTTTGGGACTGGTTTCCGCGTAGTAAATGTCTTTACCGAAGACCATAAATCGCTTACCAATGCCAGAGAAACGGTCATCAGAGATATTAAACCAGAAAAATCCATCAACGGGAATATTAATTTTACTCAAAAAATAACCGCAGGAAACGGCTATATTGATATAGATGCTACGGCTTTTTATTCCTATTTTACGAATAAAATCGTGGCTGATACAGAGACAGATAGCGATAAAATCATTTATGACAACCTAAAAGGGCATGCGATAAGCCAAGGGATTTCATTGGGAGCGAATATAAAATTTGGTATTCCGCTGAGCTTAAATATAGGGGCAACCTATATGGATGTTTTTGAAAAGTATGAAGAAGGGGGCGAAACGCACAAAAAATACGAGCAGCTCGCACCTAAATGGTCTGGAACTTATGCGCTCAGCTATGAGTTTAGTAGAAAATTCGGAGTGGATTTCACGGGCGAAGTTTATGGGCCGATGCGCCTTATCACCGTTCCGAAGGATTTCCGCCCAGAATATTCGCCATGGTATAGTTTGGCTAATATTCAGCTGAGAACTAGGTTTGACAATGGATTGGAAATTTATGGCGGCGTGAAAAACTTGTTTAATTTCACTCCAAAAGACCCTATTCTAAGACCTTTTGACCCGTTTGACAAAGATACAGGAACTAATAATCCGAACGGATATGAGTTTGACCCATCCTATGGATACGCTCCAATGCAGAAAATAAGAGGTTTCCTAGGGATAAGATACACGATAAAATAAAATATATGAAACTGAAACTTGCTTTTTTAGCAGTAGTGTTGTCTTGTTTTTCTCACGCTCAGATGCTGAGTAGTTTTGAGGAAGTGGAAAAACTAAGAAAAGAAAATCCTAAACCAGTGGTTGTTTTATTCACCACCGAATGGTGCGGAGTGTGCAGAGTGCAGAAGAAAAATTTATCAAAACTTCCTCAGAGCGCATGGGACAGCGTTTATTTTATAAGCATAAACCCTGAAAAATACCATAAAGACATAGAGTTTTTTGGGAAGAAATATACTTTCGTGTCCAATGGGACTTCGGGACTGCATAAAATAGCCTACGAGCTGGCTGGCAGCAGAGTTCCTGCTTATCCATTCTGGGTTTTTGCTGATGAAAACGGAAAAATGCTGACCCATGAGGGACTGCTGAAAGAAAAAGAATTAAATATGATATTTGAAAGAAACTGAATTAACTTTTATTAAAATTTTGATGATTTATGTAAATAAAATTTAGTTTTAATATATTTGTTGTGGCTCAATAAGGAGCAAAAAAAGAATTTATAAATATTTTGTTATCAATTTATTTATAAATTCTTAATGTTATTAGTTGATATTTAATGAAGTAGATTATAACAAATGAAATATTTAATCT
>CAUQHD010000055.1:0-9250 GCA_963517805.1 uncultured Flavobacteriaceae bacterium
GTTCAGAGCATACTGACCTCCTAGCAGGTCTTTTATTTCTCTGTATTGGTCAGATTTGTAGTTTTGATAAGAAACATTTAGGATAAATCTTGTTTTATCACTGAAGTTGTGCGTAAAATGCGTGGAAAGATTCCAGATTTTGTCATCATTCACATCATCTACCAAATAGAATATTGACCGCCCTCCGTTGCTGAGGTTAGCATGGTAAAATCTGTTCCAATCAATCTGTGATACAGAAGGATTGTCATTTATCCAGTTTTGAAGAACATTGTCATATTCTGCTTTTCCAAGGAAATAGCTTGGCAGGTTTCTATAATAAGTAGGCGAAGGGTTTTGGGCTTTGTACCAATCTAATCGCGAAGATTTTGTTTTCCCAAACTGATAAGAAAGCGTCGTCCAAAGTTCCGTTTTCTTATTGATTTTCCAATAATCCGTTAGCTGGAAAATAGGCTGAAAACCTCGTTTTACTCTCTCGCTTCTTTTTTCGCCATCCTGCCATCCCCAGTAGGAATTGTAGTAGATTCCTTTGTAATCATAGACTTCCTGCGTGTTAGGGCTGGATGTAGCTCTTCTATATGGGTTTCCTACCATATTGAACGTGAGGGTGTGTTTGTCATTGATTTTCTTTTCCACCCCTAAATATGCCGCATAGGAATCATAGAAAGTTCCCTCTTGTATGCCTTCTTTTGCCCATCTTCGGCTGACCATTCCTGTGAAAGCCCAGCCGTTTTTGTTCATTCCCGAAGTATATCGGTAAGAGAGCCTATGGCGGTAGTTTCTATTCGTAAGGGAGTAAGTCAGCTGGCTTCCTTTTCTGTATTCGCTCGCCTTTGTGTTTTTATAAATCACAGAGCTGACACCTCCGAAAGCATATTCAGATGGCGAATGGTTAGCGGCAACCTCTGGATAACGAGTAATCTCGTTTAATCCTCCCCAGCTGCTGAAATCTATATTTCCATTGTTTTGTTTTGACATGGACACGCCGTTGAACATCATTTCACCAGACCTGCTGTCCAGACCTCTCGGGCGGAACCAGTAAATTCCCAGATCATACCCTGCGATTCTGTTGAAAATATCCTGTGAAGACTGCAGTAGCCCCACAGTGGTCTGAAGAGAGCTGTTGTCATCATCATTGTCACTATCGCTGTCCAGTAGAGTGAAACCTTGTTCGGTAGAGTTGTAAAGAACTGAATTTAAGACAATAACGCCCAAATCCTTTCTTTTTTCTCCCTCCTGTACACTGAAATCAATGGTCTTGGTTTCATAATTGTTTTTAAAGACAACGATCTGATAATTACCAGGTTTCAAATCTACAAACTGGAAATACCCGATTTTGTCTGCAATCATATTCTCCTCCGAGCCTTTCATGTCTACTTCAGCTCGTTCCACGGGTTTACCTTTCTCATCTTTTATGTAAGCGTAAACTGTGGTTTGTGCGTTACAGAAGTGCATTGCAGCAACTGTAAAACCGCAAATCAAGACAGATTTTTTAAACATTTTCTAATCTAATTTAACAAGTTTTAACAAAAATAGACTTAAAGTTTAATTAAAACGAATATAACGATATGAAATAAATCATATCAATTTCTTTTCCTAAATGAAAAGAAAAATTTAAATTTATCAGCTTTTAACAAAGAAAAGTTATCATGAGACAAGTATTTATCGTTATTTTTTGTGTTTTTGGTTTGTTTTATAATGCCCAGATGAAAAGAACTGCTGCTGTGGGATTTTATAATGTAGAAAACCTCTGGGATACCGTGAAATCTGTGGATTATATAGATGCGACGCTTCCTGCTCATCATGTTAATTTCCATAGAAGTGTGTCTTTGGATTCTTTGAAATATTTGGAAATTACCAAAGATTACAAAGGGCCGTGGGACTATGACCGAATAAAAGGGCAAAAAGTAGTGAGAAAACAAATACTTTCAGATGATTTTACGCCTAAAAGCAATAAAAATTACACTTATAATATTTACCAGCAGAAGCTGAAAAACATCACGCAGGTTATCTCTGAAATTGGTTTTAAATACACTAAAACTGCACCCGCAGTGGTGGGACTTGTAGAGGTGGAAAACCGCCAAGTCGTAGAGGCGCTGACTCAGCAGGACGCCCTGAAAAAGTATGACTATGGCGTGGTGCATTATAATTCCTTTGATGCGCGTGGGATAGATGTAGCGCTGATTTATCAGAAGAAAAGATTTACCGTGACCAATTCTTATAAAAAAGAGCTTGTGCTTTTCCGTGAAGATGGAAAAAGAGAATATACAAGGGATTTGCTGGTGGTTTCAGGAATTTTGGATGGAGAAAAAGTGGCTTTCTTCGTGAATCACTGGCCATCAAGAAGAGGTGGAGAAGCCGTGTCTATGCCGAAGCGTAATGCCGCTGCTGCCCTGCTGAAACAAGAAATGGACGCCCTGCGAGAGAAAAACCCAAATATCAAACTCATCGCTATGGGAGACTTTAATGATGACCCTATCAGCCCAAGTTTTAAAAATCATCTGAAAGCCGTAGGCGATGAGAAAGAGCTGAACGAAGAATATCCGTATTTCAATCCGATGTACAAAATGTACAAAAAAGGTGTGGCGAGTTTAGCCTACCGAGATGCACCGAATCTTTTTGACCAGATTATTTATTCTAAAAATCTAGTTTCTGGTTCTTCTGCCAAGGAATACACCGTTTATAGAACCGAAGTCTATGCGCCTGCTTACCTTATTAATAAACAGGGAAATTACAAAGGTTATCCTTTCCGCTCTTGGGATGGAGACAAGTTTACAGGAGGCTACAGCGACCATTTCCCTGTATTCACCATTTTGCAGAAAGAGGCTAAATAATTGATAAAGAGGGTTTTGTGGGATTTTGTTTCTACGGACTCAAAACATGATTCTCATAAAAAGAGCATTACTTTTGTTATTTTTTTTTGCTGTCGTTTTAGCTCCTGTTTTTGAGGAGATTGGATTTAGATTGATTTTAAGGAGAAGTTTTTAAAGTATATCTTCAGTCAAAAACTTTGGGACAAGTTTGGTGCAAGGAAACAAACACCAAATAAATGATGCCTTTATCAAAATGAAATTTGATTCCCAGAAAGGCGTAACCAAAGAAGAATTCATAGAAATCTTGAAAAAAGAATATGATATAGAGAGTAATGCAACTCAACATCAACCTTAAAATTTGGATATTTCAGATTATTTTAATTTCTTTACTCTCTGAAACAGAATATTTTATTCGCCCAAAAAAGAATTATGCAGTAGAAAACTTCTCAAAAAAAAGAGGTTTTCACTGCGGTTCTCTTGTTTAATAAAGTATTCAGCAAAAACACACAAAATGCCCGATTTTGAGATTTTCAACATTGCAAAAGAAAGAAAAAGGATTGAAATTCTGGAACGCATGAAAAGACAGAAAAAAGTTCCTTTGAAGGTTAAAGAAAACATAGAGCATAAGATAGTTATAGAAATAGATGATGATAAATCTAAATACTATATAAAACAAACCAACCTTCGGAAAGAAAAACTAAAAAAACTACACCCGTATCTTTTAGGTTTTGTATTTTTGGTGATGGCAGGAGCGATAGGGTTTTTATCCCAGCAGTATCTGGAGTTTCAGTATTATCTTTCCAAAAATGAGGAACTAGTAACACTTAGTAAAAAATATCTTGCAGAGCAGAAACAAAAAGCAGAGGAACTGAAAGAACTACAAAATTTGACTTTAGATAATATTGATAATCTTCCTGAGGAAAGAAAAAACCTGATGCTGAACATCATCCCAAGTGGAAATCCTCTACTGAGGGAACTGGAAGTGACAAGTAATTTTGGGAATAGAACACATCCTATAAGTGGAGGGGTAAAACATCACAATGGAGTGGATTTGAGGCTGAATACAGGAGATGATGTCATCGCACCAGCCATGGGGAAAATTGCTTTTGCAGGAGAAAAAGGAGGTTATGGAAATACAGTTATTATAGAGCATACATTTGGTTTTAAGACCCTTTATGCTCATTTGGATAGGATTTATGTAAAGGTGGGCGAAATTGTAGGAAAAGGAAAAGTAATAGCCGCGGGTGGAAACTCGGGTAATTCCACGGGACCGCATCTTCATTATGAAGTTTTGTATGATGATGCACAGGTGGAACCAGAAAATTTTATAAATTGGGACAAGGGTAATTTTAATATAGTGTTTAACAATGAAAAAAATGTACAATGGGAATCTTTTCTAACAATAATGGGAAAAAATCAAACGAAATGAGTGTGAATGTATCATCAAAAGGAGTAAATGTAATCGCTCCAGAAACCCACTTCAAAGGAGTGATAGAAACTAGTGCCATGACACAGATAGAAGGCTTCTTCGAAGGAGATGTAAAATGTGAAAACACCCTGCATATAGGTAGAACAGGGAGAGTGAATGGGAATGTAGTGGCGGATTCTGTTTTCATCGATGGAGAAGCCAAAGGAGAGATATCTGCGGATAGAGTAGAGATTGGCGAAAATGGACGAGTATATGCTAACATCATCTCGGCTTCGTTCGTTATCCATGAAGGAGCGAGATTTGAAGGGAATAAAAAGATGAAAATAGAGGAAAACACCTATAGCAGTCTTTCCACTTCTGATGATGATGAGTAATCGTCTTTTTTAAAAAAAACTAAAAAAACAAAAAAGCAGTCTGTGAATGACTGCTTTTATATTTAATCTTCTCCTTTCATTTTTTCGGCGTTTTCTGCCATGATTAGGGCCTCCAGCATTTCTTCTATATCTCCGTTCATAAAGGCGTCTAGGTTATAAATAGACTTATTGATTCTATGGTCAGTCACACGCCCTTGAGGATAGTTATATGTTCTAATTTTCGCGGAACGGTCTCCTGTGGAAACCATAGTTTTTCTCTGAGCTGCGATGTCTCCTTGTACTTTTTGTAGCTCTATGTCGTAGAGTTTTGTACGAAGCATTTCCATTGCTAACTCCCTGTTGGCTAGCTGGGAACGAGCCTGCTGACAAACCACCACTATTCCTGTAGGCTTGTGAGTCAGCTGCACTTTGGTTTCTACCTTGTTTACATTCTGTCCTCCTGCTCCTCCTGAACGCGAAGTCTGCATTTCTATATCAGCTGGGTTGATTTCCACATCTACTTCCTCTGCTTCAGGAAGTACCGCTACGGTAATCGCTGAGGTATGCACACGCCCTTGGGATTCGGTCTCTGGAACACGCTGAACACGGTGAACACCAGACTCGAATTTCATGATTCCATATACGCCCTCGCCTTCTACTCTCATGATGAGTTCCTTGTAGCCTTTTGCGGCCTCGTTGTAGTCGGTAACTTCATGTCTCCAGCCTTTTGATTTGAAATACATCGTGTACATTCTATACACATCTTCCACGAAAATAGCAGCCTCATCACCGCCCGTTCCCGCGCGGAGTTCCACCATGACATTTTTGTCATCTGCTGGGTCTTTCGGGATGAGGAGGATTTTTAGGTCTTCTTCCAATTTAGGGATAAGAGCCAAACTTTCCTGCTTCTCCATTTTAGCCAAATCTATCATGTCCTTGTCAGATTCTGTGGCGATGATTTCATCGGCTTCTTCTATGGAGTTTTTAGCGTTCATGTATTGGTCAAAAACGGCCACCACCTTTCCCAAATCGCTGTATTCTTTATTAAGAGAAGAATATCTTTTTTGGTCAGAGATGACATCTGGCTGGATGATTAGATCCGCTACTTCATTATATCTTTGTTTGATTGCTTGTAACTTTGGTATTAAACTATTTGCCATTATTTAATTTTGAATGGGCAAAGATAAGAAAATCCTATGTAATGAGTTTTAACTGATAAAAAGAAAAAATTGAGATTAAAATTTATTTTTATACTTTTGCGCCCAATTAATTTTTATTAGAGATGAAGAAATTATTTTTATTCGCGAGTGCATTGGTGCTTACCAATCTCTCCGCACAGGAAGTTGCTACGGACAGCTCCGTTGTAGAAACACCTAAAAACTGGTCTATAGAAGGGCAAAATACATTGATGCTAAACCAAGCGGCATTCTCTAACTGGGTAGGCGGTGGAGCTAATAATGTGGGTTGGCTAGTAGGAGTGAACTACAATTTCACTTACCAAAAAGACAAAGATCTTTGGGAAAATAACATTATCCTAGGATACGGGAGAAATAATACCCAAGGATTAGGAAACAGAAAAACGCAGGATAATATCAACATCAGCACGAACTATGGTAGAGCTATCTCTAAAAACTGGTATGTGTCTGCTGGAGCGAGTTTTATTTCTCAGTTTGATAGTGGATATGCTGATGGAAATAACCCAAGCGCTGCGAAAATATCTAGCTTTATGGCGCCAGGTTATTTGAATATCGGGGCTGGTTTTACTTATAAACCGAATGAGGATTTCACACTTACTTTGAGACCTGCTAACGCAAGAATGACTTTTGTTTTAGACAAAGATTTACAATACAAAGTAAACTACGGACTTAAAAACGATGGAGACGGCATGCTGTTCCAGTTCGGGTTCTATGCAGATGCTTCTTATAAAGTGAAATTGATGGAAAACATCCACTTGACAAACAAAGCTTGGTTGTTCTCTAACTATCTAGACCACCCAGAAAGAATCGCAATGGGATACAGCGGAATTCTTAATTTGAAAATCAACAAATATATTTCGTCTAACATCACGCTGGACCTAGTGTATGACCACAACCAAATCAGAAAAACTCAGCTGAAACAGACCCTTGGACTTGGATTTGCTTACAATATCAGCAATGGTGTGAAAAAAGCTGATACATCAAGAAACGCTGATTGGAAACAAAACTAAAATATCATCAACTAAAATAAGATTTACCCTTTTGGATAAATCTTATTTTTTTGTAATATTGTGGAGTGCTAAAATTGGGGCCGTTCTTTTACTTCTTCAAAGGCGGTAATAGTCCCTGCTTTCTTAGTTTTCGCATTTGAGAACCAGTTAACCTTTTTCCATTTTCATCAACTATATAATAGGGATTTAAATCTTGATAGCTTTTAGTCGCCATCTCCCACATTTGACCTTGTCTCATCATTTTATCCACTGCATTTTCAATTTTTTCCTGCATCCTTGCTTTTTTCTTATTAGGCTGCCGAATGCTTTTGATTTCTTCTTTTTTTATGATGCTGTTAGTTATTTTATTATTCATAATCATTGAAATTTAGTGATTAATATAGATTCAATGTCAAATATAGATTTTCTAATCATTCAGCTTCAGCACCGCCATAAATGCAGACTGAGGAACTTCTACACGCCCAATTTGTTTCATTTTTTTCTTTCCTTCTTTTTGTTTTTCAAGGAGTTTTCTCTTACGAGAGATGTCACCACCATAACATTTTGCGGTCACATCTTTACGAAGGGCTTTTATGGTTTCTCGGGCGATTACTTTAGTTCCCAGAGCTGCCTGAACTGCGATATCAAACTGCTGTCTCGGTATCAGTTCGCGAAGTTTCTCGCACATTTTTTTACCAATGTTATAGGCGTTAGAATCGTGTATCAGAGAAGAAAGCGCATCCACCATATCTCCATTGATAAGGATATCCATTTTCACCAATTTAGATGGACGGAAACCTATTGGGTGATAGTCAAACGATGCATATCCTTTGGAAATAGACTTTAATCGGTCATAAAAATCAAACACCACCTCTGATAACGGCATATTGAAAATCAATTCCACTCGGTCAGAAGTCAAATAAGACTGATTAACGATTTCGCCTCGTTTTTCTATACAAAGTGTCATCACAGCCCCCACAAAATCAGACTTGGTGATGATAGAAGCCTTTATATACGGCTCTTCCACTCTGTCCATCGTAGTAGGGTCCATCATCTCGGACGGGTTATTGATGAGGATAGGGACATCTGGTTCTTTCTTGGTGTAGCCGTGGTAAGATACATTGGGAACGGTAGTGATTACATTCATCCCAAATTCCCTGTCAAGACGCTCCTGAACAATCTCCATGTGAAGCATTCCAAGGAAACCACATCGGAAACCAAAGCCCAGCGCCGCCGAACTTTCCGCCTCGAAAACAAGCGAAGCATCATTCAGCCTTAGTTTTTCTAATGAAGCCCTAAGCTCCTCAAAATCCTCTGATTCTATTGGATAAATCCCCGCAAATACCATTGGTTTCACTTCTTCGAAACCTTCTATCGGTGCAGGAGCTGGGTTTTCAGCGGAAGTAATAGTGTCTCCTACTTTCACCTCACGGGCATCCTTTATCCCAGAAATGATGTAGCCCACATCTCCACATTTTATCTCTTGTTTAGGCGCTTGTTTTAGTTTCAAAGTTCCCACCTCATCGGCATCATAGGTGCGGTCAGTAGCCATAAATTTCACTTTCTGTCCTTTCTTGATGCTTCCATTTACCACTTTGAAATAAGCCTCAATCCCTCTAAATGGGTTAAACACAGAGTCAAAAATCAACGCCTGTAGCGGTGCATCTGAGTCGCCCTCTGGTGCAGGGATTCTCTCCACTATCTGCTCCAAAAGTTCTTTCACACCTGCTCCTGTTTTTCCAGAAACACGGAGAACATCCTCTGGCTTACAGCCCAAAAGATTGACAATTTCATCTGTAACCTCCTCAGGATTTGCCGAAGGAAGGTCTATTTTATTCAAAATTGGAATAATTTCCAAATCATTTTCTAACGCCAAATAAAGATTGGAAATAGTCTGTGCCTGAATACTTTGCGCTGCATCTACAATCAGCAAAGCTCCTTCGCACGCCGCGATGGAACGCGAAACTTCATACGAGAAATCCACATGCCCAGGAGTGTCAATAAGGTTAAGGACATATTTTTCGCCCTTGTATTCATAGTCCATCTGGATAGCGTGGGATTTTATGGTAATTCCTCGCTCCTTTTCCAAATCCATATCATCAAGAGTCTGCGCCTGCAACTCCCTCTGTGTCACTGTATTAGTATACTCCAAAAGTCGGTCTGCCAAGGTAGATTTACCGTGGTCAATATGTGCAATGATGCAAAAATTTCTTATATTTTTCATTTCAAAAATCAGTATCCTGCAAAGATAACAAAAAAGAGACTGAAAAAATCAATCTCTTTTGGTATAAATTTATTTAGTCTTATGTTTGTCTTTATCGTATTTATGCTTAAAGGAATCCTTGATATCTTTCTCTATTTTATAAATTTTCAAGACCTGCTGTGGAGAAAGGTGTTCCAGTAATTTTTTGGAGTAAAATTTTCTGTTATCCAAAACCTTTTGAGCAACTTCAAAACCAAGGTTTATCTTTCT
>CAUQHD010000056.1:0-9250 GCA_963517805.1 uncultured Flavobacteriaceae bacterium
TTCAGAAACTTAGCAAAAATTTTGATGAAATCCAAAAGAGAAAAGAAAGCGTTCTTAAATCCATAGAAGAGCAGGAAAAACTCACGCCCGAACTTCGCGCGAAAATAGAGCAAAGCTTTGATTTACAGGAGATAGAAGACTTATACCTTCCTTTCAAAAAACGAAGAAAAACCAAAGCCGATGCCGCAAAAGAAAAAGGGCTGGAACCTTTGGCAAAAATCATCATGGCGCAGAAAAACAGCGGTGACATAGAGCAAGTGGCACAAAATTATCTGAATAAAGAAGTTTCCAGCGTGGAGGAGGCGCTTCAAGGCGCGAGGGACATCATCGCTGAATGGATAAACGAAAATATTTTCATTAGAAAAAATCTTAGAAGAATTTTTCAGCGAAAAGCCGTGATTTCCAGTAAAGTAGTCAAAACCAAAAAAGAGGAGGAAGAAGCACAGAAATACGCCCAGTATTTTGACTGGAGCGAACCGCTGAACAAAATCCCTTCTCACAGGCTTCTGGCGATGCTTCGCGCTGAAAAAGAAGGTTTTATAAAAGTGAACATTGATATTGATAAAGAAGAAATTCTTGCTTTCATGGAGGGAAGTTTGGTGAAAACGGCTTCGCCTTCGTGTGCGGAGCAGATTACCCTTGCGGCTCAAGATGCTTACAAAAGACTTTTGGAGCCATCTATTTCAAATGAAATTTTGCAGGAAGCCAAGATTAAAGCCGATGAAAAGGCGATTTCTATCTTTTCTGAAAATTTGACACAGCTGCTTTTGGCTCCGCCTCTCGGCGAAAAGCGGATTTTAGCCATAGACCCAGGGTATAGAACGGGCTGTAAGGTGGTTTGTCTTGATGAAAAAGGCGATTTGCTTCATAATGAGACCATTTATCCACACGCTCCACAGAAAGAAACTGCAGTTGCGATGAAAAAAATCCGCTCTATGGTGGAGGCTTACCATATTGAGGCGATTTCTATCGGAAACGGAACAGCCTCTCGTGAAACCGAGTTTTTCATTAAGAAAATCGCTTTTGACAGGCCTTTACAGGTTTTTGTGGTGTCCGAAGCTGGAGCGTCCATTTATTCCGCGAGTAAAATTGCCCGAGATGAATTTCCTGATTATGACATCACCGTGAGAGGCGCAGTTTCTATCGGAAGGAGGCTATCTGACCCGCTTGCCGAGCTGGTAAAAATAGACCCAAAGAGCATCGGTGTGGGGCAGTATCAGCACGATGTAGACCAGACTTTATTAAAAGAAGAGCTGGACAGCACAGTCGTAAAATGCGTAAATTCGGTAGGAATTAACATCAATACAGCGAGTAAATCCTTGCTGAGCTATGTCTCTGGTATTGGCGAAAAACTTGCGGAAAATATTGTAGCTTACCGAACCGAAAATGGAGCTTTTGTGGATAGAAATCAGATAAAAAAAGTTCCTCGTCTGGGCGAAAAGGCGTTCCAGCAGGCGGCGGCATTCATCCGAATAAAAGACGGCAAAAATCCTTTGGACAACTCCTCTGTGCACCCAGAAGCCTACAAAATCGTAGAAAAAATGGCGAAAGACCTCGGCATCAAAACGATAGACCTTATCGCTAATGAGGAAAAAATAAAACAAATCGCTCCAGAAAAATACACCACGGAGGACATCGGAATTTTAGGGATAAAGGATATTCTGAAAGAACTTCTAAAACCAGGGCTTGACCCAAGAAAAACGAGCAAAGTCTTTGAGTTTGACCCGAATATAAAAACCTTTGAAGACTTGAAAACAGGAATGATACTTCCTGGGATAGTGAGCAATATCACGGAATTTGGGTGTTTTGTGGATATTGGGATAAAAGAAAATGGGCTGGTGCATATTTCCCAGCTGAAAGATGGATTCGTGAGCGACCCTAGCGAAGTGGTAAAACTCCACCAGCAGGTAAAAGTGAAAATAATAGAAATAGACACGGAGAGAAAGCGAATAGCTCTGTCGATGGTGATAAATTAACATTTTTCATGCCGTACAGCCTACTTCCATCGTATATGTTTGGGAGGAGGCTTTTTTAATTTTGGGGAAGTAACCCTTTTCATCTGATTGTTAATCATTTCAACTTTATCTTGAATTTAAACTCTTCTATGTAATTTAGGATAAAGAAATGAATTTTAAACTAAATTTAAGAAATCTACCTAATGCGGTAATTAAAATTTGACTACATTTGCAATATTATAATAAGTATAGAAAATTATGAGTTGTGGAGGATGTAAAAATTCCGGCGATTCTTCCCACGGCTGCTCTACCAACAGCAAAGGAGAGTTTAGTTGTGATATAATAGATACTTGCGAATATAGTTATAAATTAAGTGTTTTTGATTGGCTTGCTAATGTAAAAAGCCCTCAGCACCAATGTAAATATGTAGAGGTTAGATTTAAAAATGATAGAAAATCCATCTATCACAATATCAGCAACCTCCCACTGCACATAGGCAGTATAGTAACCGTAGAAGCAGGCTCTGGATATGATGTAGGCGTGGTAAGCCTTACTGGCGAATTGGTAAGAATCCAGATGAAAAAGAAAAATTTTGACCAAAACCAGACTGCTAAAATCTACCATATAACATCGCAAAAAGAAGTAGAAACTTGGCAGAATGCCCGAAAAAAGGAAGAAGAAGTAAAACTGGAAGCAAGGAAAATAGCCAAAAGGCTGCACCTTGAAATGAAAATAACTGATATAGAATATCAGGGAGACGGTACTAAAATTACTTTCTACTATACAGCGGATGGCAGGGTGGATTTCAGACAGCTGATTAAGGAATTTGCCAATGCTTTCCGCGCCAAAGTAGATATGAAACAAATAGGCTACCGGCAGGAAACTGCTAAAATAGGAGGAATTGGCTCTTGTGGAAGAGAATTGTGCTGTTCTACATGGCTTACGGATTTTCGCTCGGTGAATACTAATGCGGCGAGATACCAGCAGCTGAGTATCAATCCTGTGAAATTGGCAGGACAATGTGGAAAGTTAAAATGCTGCCTCAACTTTGAGCTGGACAGCTATATAGACGCCCTAAGCCATTTCCCTTCATCTAGTACCATCCTGAATACCGAGAAAGGCAAGGCTTTCTGTATAAAGATAGATGTTTTCAAAAAAAGAATGTGGTTCGCTTATGTGGATAATTCCATGCTTTGGTATGATTTAGACATTGAAGAAGTGAAGAAACTTATCGCTGTCAATAAGCAGGGGGATAAAACACCACCTTTGGAAGAACTTAAAAGTCAAAACATTAGCTCTATTCCAAATGGAGCAGACTTAATCCAAGAGAACAGCATAGACCGCTTTGAAAAGAAAAAAAACAGCCACAAAAGACAGAAAAAAAACCAAAATACAGAGAAAAGAGAAAATACAAATACAGCTGAAAATAAGAAAGAACAAAAACCAAAGAGTTCTAATAGGAAATTTAATAAAAAGAAAAATCCACCAAGAAAGGATAATAACAATGAATAAAAAAATCTGGATACTTCCGGTATTATGGCTCTTTGCCGTAAGCTGCTCTAATACAGAGGATATACATATGTCTCCTGTGGATGGCGTTTGGCACAAAGACGATGCTAAAAAAATTGAGTTTGAAATAAAAGATGCCCAGACTCCTAAGAACATTACCTTCGTTGTGAGAAATAACAATGACTATCCTTACAACAATTTGTTTTTAATCTCTTCTCTTAAAGGGGCTAAAAAAGAAAATATAAAAACAGACACTTTGAATTATATTCTCGCAAAACCCAATGGAGAATGGCTTGGCAGCGGTATAGGAAATGTAAAGGAAGTTTTCTTTCAGTATAAACTTCATTACAAATTCCCTTCCAACGGAAAATACCAAGTAGAAATAAAGCACGGCATGAGGAAAGATACCCTGCGAGGAATAGAAGATATAGGAATAAAAATAGAAAATACCCTTAACCCATAAATTCAACTATGGAAAAGAATATCAGCAAAAATACACCTACAAAAAAAGGTATAAGAAGGTGGATTAAATTCATTTGGATAGCATTCTTCAGTATCGTGATTGGACTATTCGCCCTATTTTTCTCTATATCACAGGGATTTTTGGGAGAAATGCCCGATGTTGAGGATTTAGAAAACCCCGACATCTATGTCGCATCGGAGATTATTTCTTCTGATGGCGTACTTTTAGGAAAATTTGAAAAAGAAAAAACCGAACCTGTTACCTACAAAGATCTTCCGCCACATTTAGTTTATGCTCTTCAAGCCAAAGAAGATGAGCGGTTCAGAGAGCATTCTGGAATAGACCTAAAATCCATAATGAGAGCGGTCTACTACCGAGGGGAGAGAGGAGGCGGCTCTACGATTTCGCAGCAGCTCGCAAAGCTCCTATTTACAGGAACTGCAGCACAAAACAGAAGACAGAGAATTTTTCAGAAACTGAAAGAATGGTGTGTGGCAGTAAGTTTAGAAAAACGATATACTAAGGAGGAAATTATCACTCTGTATTTCAATAAGTTTGATTTTCTTTACAATGCCAATGGAATAGAAATGGCTTCTAAAGTATATTTCAACAAAAAAACCAAAGAACTCACTCTTTCTGAAGCCGCTACATTAGTAGCCATGCTGGAAAACCCAGTGAAAAACAATCCTTTAAGGAATATTGAACGAGCGAAACAAAGAAGAGACACCGTTCTAAAACAAATGCTGGAAACAGGCTACATAGACCAAGCTACCTATGAAAGGGTAATAGCTGAGCCCATTAAAACTGATTATCAAAGCATTAAATCTGTAGACCAAGGGTATTCAGCATATTATAAACATTATCTGAGAAACGAAATCTCTAACTATCTGAAAGACTATGAGAAAGAAACAGGGAAAACGCTTAACCTTTTCAAAGATGGGTTGAAAATATATGTAACTCTTGATTCCAAAATGCAAAAATACGCTGAAGAAGCAATTAAAGAGCATTTGACCTCTCTTCAGAAAAATTTTGACAACGAACAGAGAAGAAACCCTAAAAGACCTTTCTATCGTATTTCAAATAAAACTATTGATGAAATTATGATGGCTTCTGTGAAGAGAACAGGGCGTTACAAACAATTGAAAAATGCCGATGTTCCAGAGGATTCCATCATGATGGAGTTTAAGAAACCCATCAAAACCTCCATTTTCACATGGCAGGGCGAAGAAGAAGTAGAAATGTCCCCTTGGGATTCCATCCGCTACCATAAACAGATTGCGCAGTCAGGGCTTATGGCTATGGAACCTGCAACAGGAGACATCAAAGCATGGGTCGGAGGTATCAACTGGCAGCATTTCCAGTATGACCATGTAAAACAAGGGAAAAGACAAGTAGGCTCTACTTTCAAGCCTTTTGTGTATGCTACGGCAATTATTAATTTGGGTATGACTCCATGTACACCTATTTCCAATGCATCTTACAGCAAAGGCTCTTGGCATGTAAAAGGCTCAGGAGGAATGCTGATGATGAAAGACGCCTTGGCATATTCCAAAAACCCTGTTGCAGTGCGCCTGATAGAGGCCGCAGGGGCGAAAAATGTAATCCAACTGGCAAGAGACTTAGGAGTTACAGAAGAAATGAAGGACAACCTTACCATTGCTTTAGGTTCATCAGATATTACAATTTACGAAATGCTCGGGGCATACAGCACCTTTGCCAACTATGGAAATTACATAAAACCAGAGATGATTTGGCGTATCGAAGATGCCAATGGAAGAGTTATAAAAGAAATAAAACCGAATATAAGGGAAGTAATGAACCCTATGCACGCCTATTCTATGATTTACATGATGAAAGGAGTGGCGGCCTATGGTACGGCTTCCAGCGAGCTTAAACGAATGGGAATCAATGCTGAAATAGCAGGAAAAACAGGAACTACAGATAACAACTCCGATGGGTGGTTCATCGGGATTACACCTAAATTAGCCACAGGCGTATGGGTAGGCTGGGAAGACCGTGCTACTCACTTCTGGAGTACTGGTGAAGGACAAGGTGCAAGAATGGCGCTGCCTATCTGGGGATATTTCATGAAGAAAATCTATGCGGATAAATCCCTCGGCATCAGTCCAAAAGACACCTTTGAAAAGCCTTCTGATTGGACAGGTAACTGCTCCGACTTACAAGGGCTTGGAGGCTACGGAGATGAGGGCGGACTAAGAACTATTTATGAAATAAGAAACCCTAAACAGCCTTCTAATAACAACGGCCAAAATGAAAATAAAAACGAGAATATAAACGATAAAATAAACCGTTCCGAAGATATTGATTTTAATCAATAATATGTTCTCTATCACTTTTAGTTAGTATTAAAATGAATGATTTCAGCGATATAGAAGATGATTTCTTCACTGGTAAAGAGCATACGCCTCTAAGAGAAGATGCTTTCTTACTTTCTCCCAACCAAAAAATAGAGAAAATAGAAGCACTTTTCGGAGAGATTATGCATACTTTGGGCTTGGATATGACAGATGACAGCCTGAAAGATTCACCTAAAAGAGTAGCAAAAATGTATGTAAATGAAATTTTCGGAGGTCTCCTTCCTGAGAATAAACCTTCCATTTCTACTTTTAAAAATCAATATAAATATAGGCAGATGCTCGTAGAAAAGGATATTACTGTTTATTCTTTCTGCGAACATCATTTTCTGCCCATCATTGGCCGTGCTCATGTGGCGTATATTTCCAATGGAGAGGTGATTGGTTTATCTAAAATAAACAGAATTGTAGATTACTATTCCAAACGCCCGCAGGTTCAGGAAAGACTTACCATGCAGATTGCACAAGCGATGAAAGAAGCTTTGGGAACAGAAGATGTAGCCTGCATTATAGACGCAAAACACCTGTGTGTAAACTGCCGAGGGATAAAAGATACCGCAAGCAGCACGATAACTGCCGAACTAAGCGGGCTTTTCCGAAAAAACCCTACGACAAGAAAAGAATTCCTGCATTATGTAGGAAGCCACGCAAAACTTGATTAGAAAATAATTCTCATCTCACTAAAACATAAAAATATGGATACAAAACTTCAAGAAAAACTGCAACTTGCTGAAAAAACTCTTTCAGAATGGAGTAAAGTTAGTTTCAAAGATAGACAGGAATTACTGAAGAACTTATCTAAAAACATTTTAGAAAATGTAGAAACTTACAGCAAAATTGTTACAAAAGAAACTTACAAACCGATAGCACAAGCACGAAGCGAGGTTAAAAAATGTGCTTCTATGACAGACTACTACATCGCTGCGGAAAATGTCTTAGAAACAGAGTATGTAGAAACAGAGCTTTCGGTAAGTGAAATACACTATGAGCCAATGGGAATAATCTTAGGGATTATGCCTTGGAATTTTCCCTTTTGGCAGGCGCTTCGTTTTGCTGTTCCCACTATTTTGGCGGGAAATGTCATTCTCCTGAAGCATGCTTCCATATGTAAGGAGTCCAGCAAAGCCATAGAAGAGTTATTTAGAAAATCTGGTTTTCCAGAAGGAGTTTTCCAGCATTTAGAAGTTTCTTACCAAGAGATAGAAGACCTCATCGCCAATCCTCTTGTAAAAGGAGTAAGCCTTACAGGAAGTGATGTTACGGGTAGAAAGATAGCCTCTCTGGCTGGGCAGAACATCAAGAAATCTCTTCTCGAACTTGGGGGGAATGATGCCTTCATCGTGCTGGATGATACCGATTTAGGTGAAACAGCAAAACAAGGAGCTGCGGCACGCCTCCGAAACTGCGGGCAGGCATGCACTTCTGCGAAGCGTTTTATCATTCAGGAGAATATTTATTCCCCTTTTGTTGAAAAACTTGTCGCAGAGTTCCAGAAATATGAAGTAGGAGACCCTTTTGATGAAAAAACAGAGCTGAGCGGTGTAGCACAGAAAAAGTTTGCAGACACACTGGAAGACCAATACAACAGAGCCCTGCAGCATGGTGCCGAAATCATCCTGCCATTAGAAAGAGTAGATGAGCTGTCTTTCAAACCTGGGCTGATAAAAATGAATCTGGACAATCCTGTTATTGATGAAGAGTTGTTTGGTCCATTAGGAATGGTGATTTCTGCAAAAGATGATGAGCAGATACTCAGCATTGCTAATAATACTCAGTTCGGGCTTGGGAATTCTGTCTGGACGAAAAGTAAAGACAGAGTTTATTTCTTCGCAAATAACTTAAAGTCTGGGACTGTTTCCGTAAATAAACTGATGACTTCCGACCCGAGATTCCCATTTGGCGGAACCAAATTGTCTGGTTACGGACTGGAATTATCACTAAAAACTCTCAAAGAATTTTGTATCACGAAGAGTATTTTTGGTAAAATTTAAAAGAAACTTACTGGCAACTAAATAAAATCTCTGTAAAATTATATTTTTTTTACAGAGATTATTTTTACGGGACATGCCTTTGCGGCTTTTTCACATTGTTCGTAGGCATCTTCTATTGGCGTTTTCAAGGTGTGGAAACCCTTTTTTTCTGTGGATTTCAGCAGAACGGATTTGCCATCTTTCTTAGACATTCGGAAATATTCCGGCGCAAACTCCGCACAATAGTTACAGCCTATGCATTTTTCCCTTTGTAGTGTGACGATTACCATTTATAGTATTCTATTTAGACTGCGAAAGTAGTAAAAATTATTTAATTCTTCTCTATCTGCTTTTAAAACAGAACTATATTACACAAGAGATAATGCAAATCCCTCCTCTGTAATTCCTCTACGGAGGAGAGATGTGCAAGATGCTATCGCTTGTCTTCCATGCCGAACTCCACCCATTGCGCCTGCGGGAGGGAGAGTTTCACCACTTTTTTAGCTTCGCTCAGCTTACTTTCTACTTGTTTCCTTTTGGTTAATGCTGCTTCGGTCTTCATTTTCAGTTCTGCTTTCAGCCTTTCCTGCTCTGCATCCAGCTTTTCCAGTTCTTGCAGTTCGTTTTCATATTCCGTAATGAAACTAGCATCTATTCCTCTCCTGTTTACTTCTGCTGCATTGTTTCTAAGCCCAGCAATCATCAGCCTTGACTTATTTACAATCTCCGCGAATGTTCTTTTCTGTTTTGATTTTTCCATAATAAAATATATTTGACAGGTTAAAATTAAACAATCCTTTTTAAATATCCAAATTTTAACAAAAACTATCTTACAAAAGCAATTTGCCATCTCACAATTATTATTTGAAACATTACAAATGTTAATTGCTACATCACAATTCTTAAAATCTATCTTGCAAATGTTAATTGTGACATCACAAATGTTAAATGTTATCTCGCAATTGTTAATTGTTATTT
>CAUQHD010000057.1:0-9014 GCA_963517805.1 uncultured Flavobacteriaceae bacterium
TTTTTTTCGTATTTGTCCTATAACTGACATCTTTATTAATCTTATTTAAGTTAATCAATTTGCGAAAATACAGATTTTTAAGTAAAAACTAAAATTTTTAGCTCTTTTTTTAGCCCTGTCTGCTTCACAATGGTAATTATAATGCTTAAACCCTTATCATAATGTTAAACAAAACGATGCGGTATTTTCCCATGGGGAAAATACCGCATCACTATGAAGTTCGTTATCTTGGAATGAACAAAATGAAAATCTGTCTACTAATCTACATCTTTGTTCAGGAATTTGTTTTCTTTCAGTTCTACCTTTCCTTCTTTATCCTGTGCAACAAAAGTTGTGATTCTTTCCTCAGAGGCATTGCTGTCAATATCTATATCTATGTTTCTTCTTTTAAAAGCAGGAATATTTTCAAATAAATTTTCCTCATCTACCGTGTGGTATCTAGAATTAAACTCCTTCAGTTTATTCCTTCTCTCTTGGATTCTATAGCTGTCTTCCCGCTTTTTTTCCACAATGGTGAATTCCTCCTTCTGCTCTATTTCAAATAAAACACTTTTTGTTGTATCTTTCGTTTCCTCCATCTGAGGCTCTTCTTCGGTAATGACAACTGACTGAACGGAGGCTTCATGAGTTATTTCAGTTTCTATTTCTAATTTTTCTTTCAATTGGAAGTCTATTCCTTTTTCTTCGCTCTGTGGCTCAGGAATTCTTTCTGACCGAGGAACTTCCAAATCAAAAGTGAAAGATACAGCCTCCAAATCATTATATGAGAATAAATCTATCTCTTTTGCTGGTTCTTCCTCCTTTTGCTCTTCTGGCTCTTCTTCGTAGAAGGAAATGGAAGATTTTGGCTCTGCATCCCCAAAGAACATTATTTCATCTGCTGGTTCTTCTTCTAAAACCTCTGTTTCAGCGAAAGATGGCTGCTGCTCAAAAGCGGCATTGGATGGTACATTATCTGTAGAAGTAGCATCATCCGTATCATCTAAAGTAAAGACCTGTCGGCTGCTCTTTTGAGGTTCGGCTGGGCTTTCCAACTGAGAGGTTTGAATAGTTTGAGCAGAAATCTCTACTGCTGGTGCATTGGGTTTTTCATCTAATGGGACACGGATGATTTCCGGAGTGCCGGAATATTTTTGGTCTTCTGGAGCAAAACCTGTTGCAATAACCAACACACTGATGTCCTCGCCCAGCGAATCATCTACCCCGATACCAAAGATAATATCGGCCATATTCCCTGCCTCTTTCTGGATATGGTCATTGATGATTCCTATTTCATCCATGGTAACTTCCTGATCGCCGCTTCTTATAAGGAGAAGCACATTTTTCGCCCCAGTTATTTTATTATCATTTAAAAGCGGTGAATCCAGAGCTTTCTTTACAGCTTCTTGTGCTTTATTTTCCCCTGAAGCTATTCCTTCCGACATCAGCGCTGTTCCGCTGTTTTGCAAGACAGATTTAGCATCACGAAAGTCTATATTTACAATGAAATAACCTGTAATCACCTCTGCCATGCCTTTGGCTGCATTAGACAAAACCTCATCAGCTTTTGCAAATCCTGATTTAAAGCCTAAATCACCAAACTGCTGTCTCAATTTATCATTATTAATCACGATAAGAGAATCTACATTAGCTCTAAGCTCCTCCACGCCCTGCTCGGCTTGTCTAAGCCTTCTAGGCCCCTCAAAGCTGAATGGTACGGTAACGATACCTACGGTAAGAATCCCCATTTCTCTTGCAATTTTTGCAATAACCGGCGCCGCTCCTGTACCTGTTCCACCGCCCATTCCTGCTGTAACGAAAACCATTTTGGTATTGTTACCCAGCATTGCCTTAATCTCGTCTATGCTCTCTTCTGCAGCTTTTCTTCCAACTTCTGGGTCGGCTCCTGCACCTAAACCTTCTGTCTCCCTCACTCCCAGCTGGATTTTATTGGCAACGGGGTTTTCGGCTAAAGCCTGTGCATCTGTATTACAGACAACAAAATCTACTCCCTTTATCCCTTTCTCGTACATGTGTTTTAGTGCGTTGTTTCCGCCGCCACCTACACCTATCACTTTTATGATAGAAGATGTTCCTTTTGGTAAAAGAATCTCAAAACCAGATTCATTATTTAAAATTTCCATTGTATTTAGTATATCTTTCTTAAAATTAATTATTCTGCTTCCTCAAAAAAGCTTCTTACCTGCGCCCAAAACTTCTGTCCAAAAGTTTTCTTTGAATTTTCTGAAATCTCTTTTTCCTCTGATTCAATAGTTTTTTCCTCCACTTCTGGCTTTGTTGTTATCTTTAAAGAAAGTTCCTCTTCTGTTTCTTGAACAGGCTGTGGTATTTCTTCTTCTTTTGGTTTTCTTTCGTTGATTTTTAAGCTCTCCATCAGCAGTCCAATAGATGTAGCATATTCAGGGCTTTTTAGATATTGGTTTTTGTCATTGACAATATGTTCATTTGCAAAACCTATTCTGCTGTCAAAACCTATGATGTAATTTGCCAGCTGACGAAGGTTTTTAAGGTTAGAACCACCTCCTGTAAGAACAAGACCAGCAATCAATTTTTTCTTCTGGTCGTGTGCGCCATAGGCTTTCAGCTCTGTATTGACCATTTCCAAGATTTCTTCCATTCTGGCATTGATGATACTTGCCAAAGATTTCAAAGAAATCTCTTTGTCTGGGCGCCCATGAAGCCCAGGAATAGTTACGAATGTGCTGTCTTTCTCCAAATCGGGAACAGCAGAACCGAATTTTACCTTTAATTGCTCGGCATGTTTTTCAATAATTGAACAGCCTTCTTTGATATCATCGGTTACAATCCCTCCTCCATAAGGAATTACACAAGTATGCCGAATGATATTGTCCTTAAAAACAGCGATGTCTGTAGTCCCACCACCAATATCTACAATGGCTACTCCCGCCTCTTTTTCTTCCTGAGTAAGTACAGCATCCGAAGAAGCAAGCGGTTCCAAAGTAAGCGCCTCCATCTCAAGACCAGCCTCCCTGACACAACGAACAATATTCTTAATAGACCCCATCTGCCCAACAACCACATGAAACATCGCCTCCAAGCGCTTTCCGTGCATTCCTATTGGCTCTTGGATTTCGCCTTCAGAATCTACTTTGTATTCTTGCGGAAGCACATGGATAATCTCCTCACCAGGGAGCATTACCAATTTTTTCACTTGGTCTTTCAGTTGTTCTATATCTTCTTCAGTGATATATTTATCTGGATTTTCCCTCATAATGTAATCCGAATGCTGCAAAGAGCGAATATGCTTCCCTGCGATTCCTACGGTTACTTTTTTAATCGGAACTTTGGCTGATTTTTCTGCTTCCGAAACAGCTGCTTTTATAGAGTTGATTGTCTGTGCGATATTGTTCACAATACCTTTATGCACTCCTAAACTCTTACTTTTGCCAACTCCCATCAGCTCTATCTTGCCATGAGCATTTTTTCTTCCTACTATGGCTACGATTTTAGTAGTCCCGATGTCCAATCCTACTGAATATTCTTGTGTTTCCATCCTAAATAAATTCCTTTATGGTTTTACTTCCTTCTTATCCTTTTTCTGCTCTTTTTCTTCTGTTTTTTGCTCCTCCTTAGGCTCTTCTTTCCTCTCTTCCTCTGTTGCTTTTTTACGAAGAGTTGTGATAATTTGGTTATGATATTTTAATGATATTTTAGAATACTTTAAAGGGTCTTGGTAAATCAAATATTTCTCTACAAAAGCTTTAAAGCCTTGTATTTTTAAGTCAATATCTTGCAAATCTCCAAGTTCCACTTTATAGTTTCCATCATTGGTCAGTAAATAATAATTATTATTTCTTTTATTAATTCCTACAAAAAAATTTTTTGTAAACTCATCTTTATTGATTCTCTCCACCAATTCTATAATTCCAGGGTATTCCTCTTCTCTGATATCCCCCGAAACCAGCATACATGGATAGGAATAACTCCTTGATAATGGGAACTCTACGCCCTTCTTATCCACATACACTTCTTTATTAAGTTTTTTAAGCCTAAAAATAGGAATTCTCTGAATAATATCCAAATTTAGTTCGCCATTTAGTTTCAAATAGACATTTGCACTATCTACCATAGGCAGCTGAGCTATTTTCATCTCCAAAGCAGAAACATCTATATTTCCTATTTTTTTACTTGGATTAGACTGAGTTACAATATTCCTAATATCCTTTTCATCAACGAAATAAACCGGCTCATCATGAATCATTTTTATTGAAACCGCCTCCGATGTTTTATTGTCAAATCTATCCAAAGAGAATTTTAACAGAAATACTAATATTCCCATTATAAATATAATTTTCAAAAATCTATATTTATTTTTCATTCTCTTTTTCTTAATCTATGAAAGCCATTCAACAATCGGGTCATACAGCGTGTCTATGTTCCCAGCTCCTACTGTCAGCAGGATATCAAAATCTTTCTGTTTAATTCTCTCAAAAGCCGTGCCCAAAGAGCAAACTTCTTTATTTTTAATTTTAATTTTTTCCAAAAGCCACCCAGAATTAACCCCCTGAAAATCAGATTGCAATTCTCTCGCTGGGTAAATATCCAAAAGCAACAATTCATCTGCTTTGGACAGACTTTCCGCGAAACCATCAGCGAAATCCTTCGTTCTGCTGAAAAGATGCGGCTGAAAAACCACCAAAAGTTTTTTATCAGGATTAAATTCTCGGATGGAGTTTATCACCGCGTTCAGCTCCGTCGGGTGATGGGCGTAGTCATCCACATAGATTTTCCCATCAGCGAATTTATGTCTGGTGTAACGGCGTTTTATCCCTTTGAAACCAGCTATTGCTTTCTTCAAAACCTCAAAATCCACTCCAAGATGATGAAGCAGAGCCAATGCTCCTGTAGCGTTTTCTACATTATGTATCCCTGGGATTTCCCACTCAAACTGGTGAGTTTCTCCATCTTTTGTATGAAAATCAAAACTGATTTTTTCGCCTTTCATTTGGAGGTTATCGGAGTAATAATCCGCCTTCTCATTCACCGCATAAGTCTGGGCATTTCTGGCAATTTTTATTCCTTTTCTCACAAAAAGCTGGCGGTCATCAGGAACCAAATTCGCGAAATCCTCAAAGCCCTGCTCTATAGTTTCTTTGTCGCCATATATATCGAGATGGTCGGCATCCGTAGAAGTTATTATCGCCCAGTCTGGTGACAGATTGAGGAAACTTCGGTCGTATTCATCAGCTTCCAAAACGGAATATTGATTGCCATTAAACATAAAATTAGACCCAAAATTCTCCGAAATCCCGCCTAAAAAAGCCGAAAACGGAAGTCCAGCCTCCTTACAGAGATGAGCCACAAGACAGGAAGTAGTCGTTTTCCCGTGAGTTCCCGCCACTGCGATGCATTTGGTATTTTCGGTGACCATTCCCAAGACTTTTGCTCGTTTCAAAACTGAAAATCCCTGCTGATTAAAATAATCCAAAATCTGCAGTTCCTTAATCGCTGGCGTAAAAATCACAAGCGTTTCATTCTTATCTAAAGCGCTGATTTCCTGAGTGATTCCATCTTCGAACTGGATAGCAATTCCCTCTTCCTGCAGTTTTTTAGTCAGTTTGGTTTCTGTTTTATCATATCCTAAAACATTCTTTCCCAGACTTTTAAAATACCTTGCAAGAGCGGACATTCCTATTCCGCCAATTCCTATGAAATAAAAGTTTTTATATTGATTGATGTTCATCTATTTAATTATTTTAAAAATTTCATCCACAATTTCCTTTGCTGCATTTGGTTTTGCAAAGAATTTTAGATTGCTGGACATTTCTTTTCTCAAATTCTCATCTTCGCAGATTTCCATCAGTGTATTCCAGAATTTTTCATTCATTTCTGAGTCTTTGACCATTTTGGATGCATTTTTTTCCACCAAAGCCAATGCATTTTTGGTCTGATGGTCTTCCGCAGCATAAGGGAACGGCACCAAAAGAATAGGTTTTCCTACCACTGCCAGCTCGGAAATCGCGATAGCTCCCGCTCTTGACACAATCACATCCGCTGCCGAATATGCCAGCGCCATATCTGAGATAAACTCCTTGATTTGGATACCTTGCTCATCACCTCCACATTGTGATGTAATGTTCTGATATTCAAGCTTTCCTGTCTGCCATACCAACTGAATGTTTTTTTCCTTTAATTTAGGTAAAAGCTCTCTCCAAGCATTATTTAGGGTTTTTGAACCTAATGAACCGCCCACAGAAAGAATGGTAAGCTTATTCGGGTCTAAGCCCATTTTTTCCTTCGCTTCTTTGGTATTTATAATATCTGTAACGATGTTTTCTCGGATAGGGTTTCCTGTGAATACCGCAGGAAGAAAGCTGCTCATATTGGGATAGCCCATAAAAACTGCTTTGGCTCTTTTTCCGAGAAACTGATTGGTTTTCCCTAAAATGGAGTTTTGTTCCTGTACAAAAATCGGAACACCGAGAGATGATGCCACATACAGAGCAGGGCCAGAAGCAAAACCGCCTGTCCCGACAGCAAAATCTGGTTTAAAGTTTTTAATAATCTTTCTCGCTTTCCACAAACTGGAAATAATTTTAAAAGGAAGACCGATATTTTTAAGCAAATTTCCTCTGTCAAAACCAGCGATATTCAGCCCTTCTATTCTAAATCCAGCCTGAGGAACTTTCTCCATTTCCATTTTTCCATTCGCTCCCACGAACAAAAACTCGGCATTGGGAAATCTTCTTTTAATCTCGTTGGCTATCGCTACAGCAGGGAAAATATGTCCTCCCGTACCGCCGCCGCTCATTAATATTTTTAATTTACTATTATCCATCTTTTTCAGGCTATATCATTTATTTCGTGAATACTCTGTTTTTTACCCATTCCTTCTTCATCTAAAATTTGTATTCTGGAACTTACATTTAGGATAATGCCTAACTGCAGATAAGTTACCAACATGGATGTCCCACCATAACTTATCAAAGGAAGCGGTTGCCCCGTAACAGGGATAATATTGACCGCAACGGCTATATTGATCGCCAACTGTACAAAAATCATAATCCCCATAGACAGCACTAATAATGAGCCGAAAAACGCAGGCATTTTACTGGCAATGATGACTATCCGCATCATCATGATAAAATACAATGCAATAAGCACAAAAGCTCCTATCAACCCATATTCTTCTACTATAATAGCAAAAATAAAATCCGAAACCGACTGAGGAAGAGACTGTTTCAATGCACTTTTCCCTGGTCCTACGCCTAAAAAACCTCCATGCACTATTGCCGCCTTTGCTTGATTTACCTGATAGTTTTTGGCCTTCAGACTTTCATCTTCTATATTATCTATTTTGCTTGTATTACTAAAGGTTTCTATTCTGCTCATCCATGTATGAACACGATTGTTTTTGATTAAATCTGTCTTCAATGCAACAAACATAAACAATGCTATCAAAACTGCTGATACCCCCAAAAAACCAAGAATGTATTTTGCTGGAAACTGCCCAATGAACATTACCACAAGCGATACAAAGAGAATCATCACAGCGGTAGAACCATTGTCTTTTCCTACAAGAAGAAAAACAAGCAGAACAGGAGCAAATAAATACAAAATATTCTCCGCTGGCAGCCGCTCTCTATCTATTTTTTTAGTAAGATACCTGCATATGTAGATTATCAGCATAAGATATGCAAAGGTGGAAGGCTGGAAAGAAATGGGCGTTCCTGGTATTTTCAGCCATCTTGAGGCACTCGCCCCATCTATCTTCTGCCCTGTAAACATGGTAACAAGAAGAAGAAATATCGTAATTACAAGCAAAATACTGCTTAATTTACCAATATACTCGTATTTTACTGCACCAACGAACTTCATTATCACTAATCCAGAAATAACAAAGAGCGCGTGTTTAACGAGATGTGAAGTCGTTGTTCCTGTATTCACGATGTACTGCAAGTTTGTACTCGCAGAATAAACAGGGAAAATAGAAAAGAGGGAGATTAATATGATAACCGCCCAAAGAACCTTATCTCCTTTGAAAAACTCTTTTTTTCTATTTTCTATTTGTTGCATTTTTTAATTATTTAAGACTTCTGTTTTAAATTTTCTTCCCCTATCCTCGTAGTTATCAAACAAGTCAAAACTCGCACAACACGGAGAAAGCAGCACAGCATCTCCATTTTGGGCTAATTTCTTGGCTGTACGAACTGCCTCTTCCATGCTCGATGTATCATAAATGTTTTCCTTTATCCCTTGGAAAAAACTGATAATCTTAGAGTTATCCAGCCCCATACAGATAACTGCCTTTACTTTTTTCTTCACCAAATCTGCTATTTCGGAATAGTCATTTCCTTTATCCACTCCTCCCACTATCCAAATCACTGGTCGCTTCATGCTTTCCAATGCATAATATGTGGCATTTACATTGGTAGCCTTGCTGTCATTGATGTATTTCACGCCGTCTCTCTCCACCACTTCTTCCAATCTATGCTCCACTGCTTGGAAAGTCATCAACGAATTTCTAATACTTTCATTACTGATATTCAATAATTTACCTGCAATACTCGCAGCGAGACTGTTCGCTACATTATGCTTTCCTACGAGAGCTAAATCTTCTATTTTCATAGAAAATTCTTCACGAAGTTTAATAACCAAATTTTCATCCACAGAATAACCTCCCTCATCAAGTTTTTCCTTCATCGAAAACGGAATTTTTTTCACTCTCAAATTCAGTTCTTGAAGGAGTTTCATGCTCATTTCATCATCTTTATTGTAAATGAAATAGTTATCATTCTCCTGATTTTTAGCAATTCGGAATTTTGCTAATGCATATTCTTCGTAATTATAATTATATTGATCTAAATGGTCTGGCGACAAGTTTAAAAGCAAACTAATATATGGTCTAAAACGCTGAATATCATCCAGCTGGAAACTACTGATTTCCAATACATAATATTCAAAATTTTCTGTAGCCACCTGCATCGCAAAACTTTTACCGATGTTTCCGCCCAGCCCAACATTTAGTCCGCTGTTTTTCAGAATGTAATAAA
>CAUQHD010000058.1:0-8985 GCA_963517805.1 uncultured Flavobacteriaceae bacterium
GCTCCAGGGACAGGGAAAACCTACCACACGAAGAAAATGGCTGTTGAAATCATCAACGGAAAAAAGGAGAAAGACAGAAGCAGAGAAGAAATCAACAAGGAATACGAACAGCTGGTAGAAGAAGGGCAAATCGTTTTCACGACTTTTCATCAGAGTTTGAGCTACGAAGATTTTATTGAAGGAATAAAACCCGAAACCATAGATGGTAATGTGACTTATGAGGTGAAAGATGGGATTTTTAAATCAATCTGTAAAAACGCTTTTTCAAAGGAAATTACATCGGATAATTTTGAAGTTGTTTATCAAAAATTATTAGATGAAATTGATAATTCAGTTGATAATAAATTAGTTCTAGAGACATTAGTTCATGCAAAAGAATTTACAATATATAAAAACTCAAAGAACAATATTCGTTTTCATTCAAATACAGAAAAAGCAAATGAGGCTGTAATTAAAAAAGAAGTTTTAGAACATTATTTAAAAACAGGAGAGGTTTTAGATTGGGCACCTTATACGAAATCTGTGGCTAATTATATCATTGAAAAATATAATTATATTCAAAATGAAGCAATAGAACCCAAACCCCATGTCCTTATTATTGATGAAATCAATCGTGGTAATGTTTCTGCTATTTTTGGGGAACTCATCACGCTTTTAGAGGAAGACAAAAGAAAAGGAAATCCAGAACATACCGAGGTAAAACTCCCTTATTCAGGAGATAACTTTTCTGTTCCGAATAATGTGTACATCATCGGAACGATGAACACTGCTGACCGAAGTGTGGAGGCTCTGGATACCGCCCTTAGGAGAAGATTTTCCTTTGTGGAAATGCAGCCTGATCCTAACGAATTATCCGAGGTGGGAGATGTGGATTTATCCAAGCTTTTAAAAACCATCAACGAGCGAATAGAGTTGCTGATAGACAAAGATCATCAGATCGGTCATTCGTATTTTATTGGTATTCAGAATATAGTAGATTTACAAAGAACTTTCAAGGATAAAATCATTCCGCTTTTGGAGGAGTATTTCTATGGAGATTTTGGGAAAATAGGTTTGGTTTTGGGAGGAGAGTTTATTAAACTAGCCGAAAATCAGGTAGCATTCCCAAAAAATTTCCCTTACGAAAAAGACTTTTTAGAAGACAAAAAAATATACCATATTACTTCTTTTAGTGACTGGGATGAGAAAGCCTTTAAATCTATTTATGGAGAGGTAGGAAATGCAAAATAAGAAGTTTATACAGGTTTTTGAGCATCAAAGATTAAAGTATGATAAATCGGGAGATTTTCAGGAATGTCATTTTGATGCGATGGTGAGGTTTAATGAGCTGCATCAGAATAAATATTTTACAGTCATTGATAAAGGAATTCTGTTTAAAAGCTATGTCGGAGTTATTCAGGTTGGTGGTTTGACCATAGAAATTCTTCCAAAAGCCGATAAAAAGGCCGATGCTGATAAAAATTTGTGGCAGAGCGTACTGCTTAATATGCTGAAAGTCTGCAAGCGTATTCAGGTGGAATCCGTTTCGGAAACTCAGCTCAAAAAAAGACATCATTCTATTTTGGATGTTTATTTTGAGGTGTATCTTGCTGATATAGAACGACTTGTAAATAAAGGCTTGATAAAGAGATACCAAAAGAACCAATCCAATCAAAATGCACTAAAAGGAAAACTGCTTTTTGCAAAAAATATTCAGCAGAATTTGGTGCATCGGGAGCGGTTTTATTGTGAGCATCAGGTTTATGACAGGAATCATCTGCTGCATCAGATTTTGTACAAGGGATTACAGATTCTGAAAACCTTTGTAAATGATGCTTTGAAGGATAGGCTGAACCGACTGCTTTTTGAATTTCAAGAAATTGAAAACATAGAAATAAGCGAGAAGCATTTCCGAAAAATAGTTTTTGACAGAAAAAACAGCGACTACCAAAAGGTGTTTGATATTGCTAAAATCATCATCCTGAATTATTCTCCAAGTTTGAACTACGGAAGCGAAAATTTGCTCACGCTTTTGTTTGATATGAATGCTCTGTGGGAAGAATATATTTTCCGCATTCTTCAAAAACATAAGAAGGATGAAGAGAAGGTGTTTTGTCAAGATTCCAAGAAATTTTGGAAAAACAAATGTATACGCCCTGATATTATTTTCAAAACAGGGGAAGAAGCTTTTGTCATCGATACCAAATGGAAAATCATTGAAACCAATAACCCTTCCGATGAGGATTTAAAACAAATGTTCGTTTATAATTTGCATTGGGATGCCGAAAAAGCATTATTGCTTTATCCTAAAACAGGACAAATGGACAGCAGTTTTGAAGAATTTCATTACGATAAATTGAATCCGAAAAAGAAATGTAAGACTGGCTTTGTGGATATCACTGAGGGAGGAAGTATCAAAAGCAGCGAAAAGATAGCCGAGGAAATATTTTCTAAACTAGAATTATCTGAGCAATAGCCGTAAGGTTGTCATATTCAGGCTGAAAACACACAGTTTTTTTAAGAGAAAAAGAATAAATAGAAAAAGGATGATTACAAAATTTGGTTGTATTTGATTTATTTCTTACCTTTACCCAAGTAATTTTTAAATAAAAAATGAGTTTTTTGTACCCAATAAAAAGAGATGGTCTTGGCAAGCATGTTGTGGAGTTGTTTTTTGGGCTGAAATAATAAGAGAGATAAGGATAATTGTCTCTCTATTTTTATGTAAAAAAATAAATAAAAAACCAATTTTAAATATATGAACTCTTGTAAAATCATTGCGAACACTATTAGAGGACTCTCTGTGGATGGTGTGGCAGCAGCGAACTCTGGACACCCTGGTATGCCGCTTGGGATGGCAGATGTGTGTGCTGTTCTCTGGTCTGAACATATGAATTTTAACCCGAAAAACCCTAAATGGCTCAACCGAGACAGATTTATCTTATCAGCAGGGCATGGTAGTATGCTTATTTACAGCTTGTTGCATCTTTACGGATATGATTTGTCTATGGATGATTTGAAGGAATTTAGACAATGGGGAAGTAAAACTCCTGGGCACCCAGAAAACTTCGTAACGGCTGGGGTGGAAACCACTACGGGACCATTAGGACAGGGCGTAGCCAATGCAGTAGGTTTTGCTCTGGCAGAGGCTTCTTTGGCAGCAAGATATAATAGAGAAGGCAGTGAGATTATAGACCATTATACTTATGTGGTGGCAGGTGATGGCTGTCTGCAAGAGGGAATTTCTCACGAGGCGTGTTCTTTTGCTGGGCATAATAAATTAGGAAAACTGATTATGCTTTATGACAGCAATAATATCACCATAGATGGACCTACGCACATTTCTTTCACAGAAGATACCAGAAAGAGATTTGAGGCGTATGGATGGCAGGTTCTTGAGATTGATGGGCATGATTATGACCAAATCAATGCTGCTATAGCAGAAGCAAAAAAAGAAAAATCTAAGCCGTCTATCATCATTTGTAAAACTATCATCGGTTTTGGTTCGCCGAATAGAGCAGGAACATCCAAAGCTCACGGAGAGCCTTTCCCAGCGGAAGAAATTGAGCTGATGAAAGAAAAATTAGGTCTTCCGAAAGACAAATCTTTCTTCGTTCCAAATGAAATTTCTGATTTAAGAACTAAAACTCAAGAAAAAGGTGAAAGCCTTGAAAACAAATGGAATGAACTTTGGGAAAATTATAAAAATAAAAACCAAGAAGCTGCTAAAGAATTAGAAAACAGCATAAAAGGAGAAATTTCCAAAGAAGCTCTTGATATTCCTCAGTTCGGTTCCGAGAAAGCAATTGCTACTCGTTCTGCTTCGGGAATGGTTCTAAATCATATAGCGAAATATATACCTCAGCTAATGGGTGGTTCAGCGGATTTGACGCCGTCTAATAACACGCTTCCAGCAGGAGAGGAGTCTTTCTCACCAGAAAACCCAAAAGGAAGATACATCAGATATGGTGTGCGTGAGCATGGTATGGCAGCGATAATGAACGGAATGGCTCTTCATGGTGGAGTTCTGCCTTATTCAGGGACATTCTTCGTGTTCTCGGATTACATGAGACCTGCGATGCGTATGTCGGCTCTTATGGAGCAGCAGGTGGTGTATGTGCTGACTCATGATTCCATCGGATTAGGAGAGGATGGGCCTACGCACCAGCCAGAAGCACATCTTTGGGCTTATAGAATGATTCCAAATATGACTGTAATCCGTCCTATGGATGCAAATGAAACTGCAGAAGCTTGGAAATCAGCATTAAAGAATAAAAAAGGACCTACTTGTTTAGTTCTTACAAGACAAGGTCTTCCTGTTTATGATAGAGCAGGACTTGGATGGGCAAAATCTGAAGAAGCTCAGAAAGGAGGATATGTTCTTTGCGAAGACAAAGATTTTGAGGCGATTATCATCGCTACAGGTTCAGAGGTGGAATTGGCCGTAGAGGCAAAAACCAAACTTAATGAACAAGGCGTAAAAGTAAGAATCGTTTCTATGCCGAGTACCAACATCTTTGATGAGCAGCCACAAGAATACAAAGAATCTGTCTTGCCTAAAAACATTCTGAAAAGAGTAGCAGTAGAGGCAGGTGTTACCTTGGGCTGGTATAAATATGTGGGCTTAGAAGGGCGAGTGATAGGCTTGGACAGATTCGGAGCTTCAGCGCCATATAAAACACTTTATAAAGAATTCGGAATTACAACTGATGCTATCGTAGAGGCTGTAAATTCATTAAAATAGAAAATAACCAATAAAAATAAAAGAAATGATAGTTACTACCGATCAATTATTCAAGGCTGCATACGGGAAATTTGCAGTAGGAGCGTATAATATTAACAACATGGAGCAGGCTTTAGGGCTTTTCGAAGGACATGCTAAAGCACAGGCGCCGTTCATCGTTCAGTTGTCAAAAGGAGCGAGAAATTACGCTAATCCTAAAATGATAGAAGGCATCATCCGTGCTGCTGAAGAAATCTATCCAGACCTTATTTTCGCGGTGCATCTAGACCACGGAGATGAGCAGACATGCTATGACTGTATAGATTCAGGATTTTATAGCTCAGTGATGATTGATGCATCTCACGAGTCTTTTGAGAAAAATGTAGAAATCACGAAAAGAGTAGTGGAAAGAGCTCACGCTAAGGGAATCAGCGTAGAGTCTGAATTAGGAATGCTAGGTGGTGTGGAAGAAGATATCCAAGTTGATGAAAAACACGCGATGCTTACAGACCCACTAGAAGCTAAGAAATTCGTAGAGCTTACAGGTTGTGACTCTTTAGCGGTTGCTATCGGAACCAGCCACGGAGCTTATAAGTTTTCAGGAAAGCAAGGACTTCACTTTGACAGAATTGAAGAAATCCAAAGACAGCTTCCAGGTTTTCCTTTGGTAATGCATGGTTCAAGTTCTGTTCCAAGAGCTGAGGTAGAAAGAATCAATGCTGCTGGTGGTGCTATGGATCCTTCTGCACAAGGTGTGAATGCTGATGAATTCGCAAGAGCTGTGAAATTAGGTGTTACGAAAGTAAATATCGATACAGATGGTAGATTGGTTTGGACAAGAGTTCACAGAGAATTCTTCAAAGAAAAACCAGAGCAGTTTGATTTCAGAGCTCCAGGGAAAGTGTTCGTAAAAGAATATGCTGATTTTATCGTAGATAAATCTAATAAACTATTGTCTGCTAATCAGTTAGAATATGTAAGACAAAGCTTGAAATAATGGCTTGGGTATATTTAATTTTAGCAGGACTTTTCGAAATCGGCTGGCCTATCGGTCTAAAACTGGCAGGAAATGAAAACTTCCGCTGGCAGGGAATGACCATAGCTGTAGTGTGTATGGGAGTGAGTAGTGCTCTGCTTTGGGTGGCGCAGAAAACAATTCCTATGGGTACTGCCTATGGCGTTTGGACTGGCATAGGAGCCGTGGGAGCGTTCGTGGTGGGAGTAGTGTTTTATAATGATGCTCTTACATTCATGCGAACACTGGGCATATTGCTGATCATAAGCGGAGTTATCGTGCTAAAATTAGCTTCAACCTAAGAAATAATAAATCTGGCTGTAAATTCTTTTTGCAGCCAGATATTTTTTGTATTTTTAACACCAAAACTAATAACAATGTCAAAATTAGATTATAATATCGCAATGGAACTTGTGAGAGTTACCGAATCAGCGGCTCTTTCTGCGGCGGCTTTTATAGGAACAGGGGACAAGAACGGAGGGGACAAAGCGGCAGTGGATGGGATGCGTGAGTCTCTTCGGTATATAGATGTTCATGGAACTATCATCATCGGCGAAGGAGAAAAAGATGATGCGCCTATGCTCTACAATGGCGAAACGGTGGGGAATGGAAATGGCCCTCGTGTAGATATCGCTGTGGATCCAGTGGAGGGAACTAATCTTCTTGCCCTTGGAAGACCCAATGCCATCGCTACGATTGCAGCTTCTGACCAAGGAAGTATGTGGGATCCAGGGAGTTCCTTTTATATGAATAAACTGGTAGTAGGAGAGAAGGCCAAAGATGCGATAGATATTACTCTGTCTGTCACAGAAAACCTTAATAGAATAGCAGATGCGGAAGGCAAAAAAGTAAATGATTTGATGGTTTATATCTTGGACAAACCTCGCCACAAAGTTATGATAGAGGAGATTAGAAAAGCAGGTGCAAGGATTACACTACATACAGATGGAGATGTTTTGGGGGCGCTTTTAGCGGCAATGCCAGACACAGGTGTGGATGTATTGATGGGAATAGGCGGTACGCCAGAGGGAGTTTTGGCAGCATGTGCAGTGAAAGCCCTTAACGGCGGAATGCAGGGAATGAGAGCGCCACAGCTGGAATCTGAAATAGCCAATTTGAAAAAAGAAAATATTGACATCAGTGAAGTTATACATTTAGACACATTGATAAAGTCTGAAAATGCTGTTTTTTCCGCAACAGGAATCACAAGTGGAGGCTATCTGGACGGAGTTAAATTCCATGAAAACGGAACTATTACTACTAAAAGTGTAGTTATCAGCGCTAAATCAGGCTCTATAAGATTCATAGAAGGAATTCATAAAGGAATAATTCACTAAAAAATAAACCATGAAAAAAGAGAAAAAAATATCACCATCTCTGCTTTCTGCGGATTTTTGTAATCTGAGTAGAGATATCCATATGCTGGAAAGTGCTGGTGCAGACCTTCTGCATATAGATGTGATGGATGGACATTTTGTCCCAAATATTACCATAGGAATTCCCGTAGTAGAAGCGATTAAGAAAAATTCTTCTATTCCCTGTGATGTTCACCTTATGATAGAAAAACCAGAGCGATATGTGGAGGATTTTGTAAAGGCGGGAGCTGATTATCTTACCGTTCATGCTGAAGCTTGTACCCATCTTCACAGAACATTACAGCATATCAGAAGCTTAGGTTGCAAAAGTGGAGTCGCTCTAAATCCTCACACGAGTTTGAGCGTTATAGAAGAAGTATTGGAGGAAATAGATTTGGTGCTGATAATGTCTGTAAACCCAGGGTTTGGTGGGCAGTCTTTTATTCCTAATGCACTAAATAAAATAAAAAGACTCAAACAAATGATTATGGAAAAAGGCTATAATCATATAGAAATAGAAGTGGATGGCGGAATAAAACTTAATAATATTCAGGAAGTTGCAGAGGCAGGAGCGGATATTATAGTTTCTGGGTCTGGGATTTTTAACGGAAAACCAGCAGAAACCATCACTGAAATGAAAAAAATAATAAACGGATAAATTTTGTTAGTTAAAGAAAATGCATTATATTCGCACTAATTTTTTTAAATCAATTAACATAACAAGAAATGAAAAAAATCTTTTTAGCGAGTGCATTAGCACTTTTTGGAGCTGTTAATGCTCAGGAGTATAAGTCTGGTAATGGAGATGTTACTGTAGATTTTGGACTTACAGGGGGATTAGGTAATACAGGTGTTAATCTTTCAGAAAGTAGAGGCGGTATTACTCCTGGTGGAGTTCTTAAAGGAAGATATTTCTTATCTGAAAGAACAGCTCTTAGAGGGACTTTTGCAATAGAAAATGCTGGTACTACAGACAAAAGTAATTCTAATCCTTTACTAGAAGATGTTAGAAAAACTAACAAATTCAGATTTGACATTGGTGTAGGTTTGGAAAGACATTTCAGAGGAACAGAAAGACTTTCTCCATATGTAGGTGGTGACTTATATGTAGGTTTTGACAGCCAAAAAACAAAAAATACAGTAACTCCTAATGGTTCTTCTTCAACTGTTACAGAAGTTAAAGGACCTAACTATTTCAGATTTGGACTTAGAGGTGTATTCGGAGCTGATTACTACTTTGCTAAGAGAGTATATTTAGGTGTAGAAGCTGGTCTTGGTTTAGAATATGCTTCTGCTGGAAATACAACGAGAAGTGTAACAGGTTCTCCATCTGTAACTACAAAAGGAGGTAGTGAGTTTAATATCTACCCAACTGTAATTACAGGAGTTCGTTTAGGTTATGCTTTCTAATTAGGAAGACAATAATTCACAAAAAAAGCCGTAACAACAGATGTTACAGCTTTTTTTATTTTCATGATTTTAATCTAATTCTATCAAAGTAATTTCTGGATAAATTCCAACTCTCCCATGAAAACCTATGACTCCAAACCCTCTGTTTACATAGAGATATTTTCCCATGCTTTCGTATAAATCTATCCATTTTTTATAGCGATACTGCACTGGCGACCATTTTACATTTTTCAAATCAAGACCAAACTGCATTCCGTGCGTATGCCCAGACAGAGTCAGCTGAATATCAGAGGGATGAGTCTTTACCACTGCATCAAAATGCGTAGGATCATGCGACATCAGTATTTTCACGGCATCCGTAGGAATGCCTTTTACAGCTTTATCCAAGTCGCCAAACTGAGGAAAAGGCGGCTCTCCCCAGTTTTCTACCCCTAAAAGATAGATTTTTTCACCGTTTCTTTCAAAAACTCTATGCTCATTTCGGAGCATTTCAAAACCTGCTT